>WVZU01000033.1 GCA_011772275.1 Planctomycetales bacterium
ATTATCGACCTTTTCGCTCGGTCAATGAATGCTCATTTGCCGCTGGGTACCCACCGCGCAGCACCCAAATCAGGATGGCGCCCTTTCAAACCAGCAGAAGAGCGGTGGGAAATCGGCCGGCAGCATGCTGGATGCCAGCATCCCCCGGGGCGATCGAGACTACTTGGGCCTCGATTCCTTCAGCATGGGCTGCAGTTCGTCGACGAAGTCGTGGACGTCCTGGAATTCTCGGTAGACGCTAGCGAACCGCACATAGGCCACCTGATCCAGTTGCCGCAGGCGTTCCATGATCATCTCGCCCAGGTAGCGGCTTTCGACTTCGGTGTCAAAATTTGCGTAGATGTCGTTTTCGATGTCAGCCAGGACGGCTTCGATTCGTTCGTTGCTGACCGGACGCTTCCAACAGGCTTTCTCGATACCCCGCTGGATCTTTTCTCGTTCGAACAGTACGCGGGCCCCGTCTTTCTTGATGACCTTCACCGGGTGCTCTTCAATCCGCTCGTAGGTCGTATACCGCCGCTGGCAGGAGAGGCATTCGCGGCGGCGGCGGATGACAAAGCCTTCCTGGCCGCTGCGCGAATCGATGACACGATCGTTGTCGTGCCGACAAAAGGGGCAATTCATGACGGGGGCTTCTTCAATGAGGGTGCAGGTTAAGGGCGATGCGGTGCCGCGGTGCGCGAAGATGATCCGCTACGAACAAAGAGCAATATACGACATCTGCTCGTCCCAGTATAATGCCAAACGACCGGTCGCGGGGCTGCGGGCGGGTCCGGCGGCGGAAAACACAGCCGGGAGGGGCCCCCGGCCGTTTGAACGGCCGCGCCGGACCGATCCGCCCGGCGGGCTGCCGCCGCCGCGCCAGCAAACCAGGACCGCCAGGATGAAATGTCCCGAGTGCGATCGTGAACTTCCCCCCCACGCCTCGTTCTGCCCTGGCTGCGGCCTGCGGCTGGACAGGCCGGGAGGCGAGCCCCCTGCGGCGGTTTGCCCGCCGTCGAGTGCCGGTTTGCAACCCTCCCCTGCGGCGGTGGAAAAGTTGCAGCCAGCCGCCAGTTCGTTGCCCGAAGACGAAACGGAAGTCGAAATCTGGCAAGGCACCTATTCGCCCAAGGCGATGATTCCCATCTGGATCGGGGCCGCACTGTTGACGCTGATCGCCCTGATCGGCGCGGTGGCGTGGGGACTTGCGGGGCTGAGCGCCTGGACCATTTTCCTGGTGGCCGTCTTGCTGGGATGGGGATTGCTCTTCCTGCGGCTGGTCTACCTGCGGCTGAATGTCAGTTACCGGCTGACATCGCAACGGTTTATCCACGAGGAGGGCATCCTGCGACGGGTGACGGACCGGATCGAGGTGATTGACATCGACGACGTCGCCTTCGAGCAGGGGCTGATCGATCGCCTGACGGGCGTGGGCGCGATCCGCCTCTCCTCCAGCGACCGGACGCACAGCGAGCTGCTGTTGAAGGGGATCGAGCAGGTTCAGGCGGTGGCCTCCCAGATCGACAACGCTCGCCGCCGCGAGCGGGTCCGCCGCGGCCTGCATATCGAGGCCGTGTAGAGAGAAGCGGGGGGCGTTCGCCGTTGGATGCGGGACGTTTGAGGCGGGACGTGCGCCACGCGCCCCCTACGGTCCGCCATCCTTTTTCAGCCAGTCGCGGCGTTGCCGCGAGCTGGGAATGTTCATCGACTTGCGGTATTTGGTCACGGTCCGTCTGGCGACTTTTAGCCCGTGCTGGGCCAACTGGTTGACCAATTCGTCGTCGCTGTAGGGTTGCTTTTTATCCTCGTTGTCGATGATTTCCTGCAGCTTTATCCGGACGGTATCCCAGGCGACTTCATCGCCGTCGGCGCTGACGGTGCCGCCGACGAAGAATTTTCTGAGCGGGAAAATGCCGCGGGAGGTCTGAATCCACTTATCATCCACCGCTCGGCTGACAGTCGTCACGTGGACCCCGACTTTATCGGCGATCTGCTGCATTTTCAGCGGTTCGATGAATTCGGGCCCCTTTTCGATGAATTCGGTTTGATGATCGACAATGGCCTGCGAGACGCGGGTGACGGTATTGCGTCTTTGTTCGATCGATTCGATCAGCCATTGAGCGGCGTTGATTTTACGTTTGATGTACTCTTTGGCTTCCGCCGTGGCTTTGCCGCTTTGCAGCAACCGCCGGTAATAGGGGCTGACGTAGAGGCTGGGCGTGCGCTCGTCGTCCAGCCGGACCGTGTATCTACCGTCGTCGTCCCGTTCGACAAAGACATCCGGGGTGACCGCGGGGACGTAGGCATTTTTGAAAATTGCCCCGGGATGGGGGTTCAGTTTCTTCAGTTCCTTCCAGACCTCATGGATCTTTTCGATGGACATACCGGTCTTGCGCGAGATGAGCGGCAAGCGGTTATTGGCCAGGTCCTCGAGATGGTTGCTGATCAGCGTGTGGAGAGCGTCGTGGTGGGGTATGCCGGGGGTGAGCTGGAGGAGGAGGCATTCGCGTTCGTCGCGAGCGCCGACGCCGGGGGGATCGAGTTTCTGCACGATTTTCAAGGCCTCTTCGGCCATGGCGACAACTTCGGGGGCCGCGTCGGGTGGCAACAAGTCGATCAACTGACCTTGGAGGCGTCCTTCGGCGTCGAGGTTATAGATGATGCGGTCGACCAATTGCCGCAGTTCGTCCCTCAGATCGAACCAGCCAATCTGGTCATGCAGGTAATCCTGCAGGGTTTGCGGGCGGCTGACCATGTTGGCCATCGTGTCATGCCGGCGGGCCGCTTCCTGTTCCATGCGGTCGGCAGAGGGGCGGCTGCGTTCCTCGAAGTGGCCCGGCCATTCCTCATCCATGTTCATCAGACGTTCGAAGTCATCTTCGTTGTTATTGGTCTCGTCGACGATCAGTTCTTTTTCGGTGTCCGACGGCGCGTCCGGATTCTCCTGCTCGTATTGCTCGTCCGGAAGGTCCGGATCGTTTTCCTCTCGTTCCAGCACCGGGTTTTCCTGGATCTCCTGCTCAATCCGCTCCTGCAGGGCCAGGATGGGCAGCTGCAGAATCTCCATCGACTGGATCATCCGCGGAGCCAGT
>WVZU01000362.1:0-3811 GCA_011772275.1 Planctomycetales bacterium
ATCGGCCCAGAAAAAAACCCCGCTCGACTCGAAAGTCCAGCGGGGCTTGGTACGTTTGGCAGTCGCAGAAAAGGTCACGCCGCTTCGGCTTGATCATCCTCGTCATCGATCTCCTGAAAACCTTCCAGTTCGTCCTCGAGGTCCGCATCCTCTTCATCTTCCTCGTCGTACTCGTCCGCCACTTCGGACGTCTCCTCTTCTTCCTCGTAGACCAGGGCAAAGATGCCGTTGTAGGCCTCCTCAAGGTGCTCGTGAACCGTCTCGCTTTCCACGTTCTGCATCAGATCCGACAACGTCTCCAGGACGCGGTCGACTTCCTCGGTCGAGATTTCTTCCTCAATTTCGTCGTGTTCAGCATCTTCGGCGTCATAATCATTTAAGTAGTCGTCAGACATTGTGACCTCCTGGTTCGTCTTCCGATTCCCAGCGGACCAAATCGCAGTTTTGGAAACGTTGCCGTGGGACTGGCCCAATTCCGGCGGCAACACTGATACCATAGGCTGGCGACAAATACCATATCGGCTGTGGGACGCGCAAGCTTTGGTGTTAAGTGCCGGCTCCCGCCAGGGGTGGCTCTGCCGGCTTTTTCGTACGGCGGGCCGGCAAATTGTGGGGCTGCCAGCACCCGTCCCGCGGGGGTTGGCGGGTGTGGCCCGGGGGTGGCTTGGCTCCAGTTCCCCCGGCGGTTCGCTGCGGCGGGTCCCGCTGTGATCTTTTCTGCCGCCCCGACGCTGGCGAGGGCGGCTGGCTGATGGGGGCGGATCGTCCGCGGCGCCCGCCGGCCGCAAACCGCATTTCAGGCCGATCGCCGTGGTTGCTGCAGATCGCTGCGCCGCCCGCTGCGGCCTTTGTCGGGCAAGCGATGCGGCCCGGACTGCGGCAGGGTCGCCGTGTCACCGAAGTAGTATTTGCGGGCCTCCGGGTTGCTGAGCACTTCCGAGGGGGTGCCGTGGCACAGCACCTCACCATCTCGAATCACGTAACTGCGATCCGTGATCGCCAGCGTTTCCTGTTCGCGATGGTCGGTAATCAAGATCGCAATCCCGCTATCCCGCAGCCCCCGGATGATTTCCTGAATACTGTTGATGGTCACCGGGTCAATCCCCGTAAACGGCTCGTCCAACAGAATGATTTTGGGGTTGGAGACCAGGCAACGAGCGATTTCCAGGCGGCGTTTTTCGCCGCCGGAGATATATTGAGCCTTCGATTTGCGGATCTTGGTGATATCGAATCGTTCCAGCAGTTCGGCGGTGCGGCGCCGGCGTGTTTTGCGGTCAACACCCAGCATCTCCAGCACGGCCGCGATGTTGTCTTCCACGGACAATTTGCGAAAGACGCTCTGTTCCTGAGCCAGATAGCCCATGCCGCCATCCCGCGCTCGCCGGTACATCGGCCAGGCTGTCACGTCGGTATCGGCCAGCAGGACACGGCCCGCATCGGGTTCCACCATGCCGCAAGTCATGCGAAAGCTGGTGGTCTTGCCGGCACCATTGGGGCCCAGCAAACCTACGATTTCGCCTTGATCGACCAAGAAATTGACGCCATCCACGACGCGCCGGCGACCATAGATTTTCACCAAGCCTTCGACTTTCAGCAGCGGCATGTCCGTCCTCCATGACTTGTCCGTCTGACACGATTAGCGGACAAACTGCACGTGCGTCAGCGGCCAGTAAATCGCCAACGCCTTACCCACCAACAACCGTCGCTCAACAAAGTGTTCTGTCTCAATCACTTCTGCCGTAGCGGGATTCCTGATCCGAAACGACCAGAGTCGACTGTCCTTGCTTTGGGGGCTGTTATCCCCCAGGGCCAGAAACTGGTCGGCCCGCGGATTGTGGGGAAACTCCGCCAGCGGAAAGACGGACGATGCCATCTCGCCAAAGGCTTCCGGCCACTGTTCGGGTGTGGAAAGCAGCTGCAAGCGTCGTTCCTGCAGAGGCAGATTCCAGTCGGCCCGGGTACGAGTACGATGATCGCTCAACAGACCAGACAGGTAATCGGGCCCGGTGTGATTCGTATCCGCAGCGATGTAATAAATGTCGCGCAGCACGCGCAAGTTGTCGACACGCAGGCTGGCGCCCAGCGAGCCGATGCCTACCGGGGCCAGGTCGCCACGCTGCTGCTGCGCGTCCCACTGGGGGACCCCATTGTTCAGCGGTCGGTAGGTGGTTGGCCGATCAAAAACCAATTGCGCGTCGTCGATCCACACGACCAGCTGGTCGTCGACGTTGGCCATGGCGACTCGATAGGTTCCTGGCCGCCCTAGTAAAGTCGAGGCTTGAGGCAGTGCCTCATCGACCGGCTGCCCTTCGTCTCCGAATGCCTTTCCGCTGCCGTCCACAGCCACGGTTGCCAGTCCACTGGTCAGGTCGATCCGCAGTTGAAATACGTGCCCACCCTCAACCAGCTCGACAATTGCCTGACCTTGACTGCTGTGGACCTGCAACTGGCATTCGACCACCAGGTCGCCCACCCAATGCATGCCAAAGGGGGATATGTGGTCGGCAGACATGCCCCCCCCCAGCAGCCAGACCAGCTGTCCCCACTCGTTTCTCCGAAAAGGAAACCCGACGCTGCTATTGTAGGGGTAGCCGTCGGTGATCAATTGCGGTCGGGGGTCCGCCTGGTCGTAATCCGGAAACCAATCGGGGTGAATGACTCGCTCCCAATCCTGGATCGAGGGCACCGTGTGCTGATAGCGGATCCAGGTCTCCTGCGGGGCCGATCCGTCGGTGGTAAAGCTGCGGTGGTCTTCGCTGGCCGTCCAATCGCCAGCGCCATGTGCGGCGTCGGGTGGCCAGACCAACCAACGCGGCGGCCAGCCCGCCGCGATCAAATCGGCAGCCTGGTAATTGTTGTCGTGCACGATTTGCATCATCGCGCGGATTTTGTGCGGCGGCTTGCGCTGGATCTCGTACTGCAACGGCAGGCCCGGTTCGTCGCCCGCCCGCGGATCATAATCGGCCGTAAAGATATCGCCGCGATGGATTTTCAGGGTTTCGTTGGGCAAACCAACCAGCCGCTTGATGTAGTTTCGCGAACTCTGCCCCGGATAGCGAAACACAAACACGTCCCACCGTTCAGGCTCCTGAAATTCATACGCAAACTTGTTGACCAAAATCCGATCGCCACTCTTTGATTTCGAATCGGCACCCCGGGCGACAGCATTCGTGTTGAAGGGAACGTTAAATTCTTCCCGCTGCATTAACTGGCGACCCAGCGCCAGGTTGGTGCACGTCGTGTAACCACAGTTCGGACATGTCCCCACCGCCACGTCGCGCGTCTTCAATTCGGTTCCCTGGTCAATCTCCTGGCTGGCGCTGATCCGATACGCGTAGCCGCACATCGGACACGTCACTTCCTGATGACGACCTTGCAACGTGGCGGCCATCGATCCGGTGGGGATCACGAAAGCCTCGGCCTCGAACGTGCGAAACAGGAAAGCCAGCGCAAAGGCGATCACCACCGATTCGATCGTCTCTCGGACCGCTTTGGAGGTCAAAAGAGCAAGGATGTCGCGGCGGACCACGGAACCCGCGGGTTGAGGCTGGCGAGCACGTGGACCGGATGGCTGACGAATGCGTCTGGCAGAGTAAGGTGACATTGACCTCAATGCGCGAATTGGTGACCGAGCAAGAACAGGCAGTTTACGCAAAACCAGGAATATAGCGGATCGGCGGGCTGGCGAGAACATGAAAAATGGTCTCGCGACGACACCGCAGATCGATTCTCAAGGACGGATCAAGGGCCGTCCCAGGAGCCAATCCGCAGGCACCAGCGACCCTTTTCCCACCTGCCGGCTGTCCAACGA
>WVZU01000362.1:3857-4813 GCA_011772275.1 Planctomycetales bacterium
CGCTTTCACCCGGTCACGACCGGCGGCCGTGCGCAGTTTAGTGTAATATACGTCCCGATAGACCTGAAGGTTCGCCGTCTCGACCTCGACATTCACCGCGCCGATCCCCAGAGGCCACAGCGAGCTGACCGCCACAGGTTCGGCCGTTTTTCCGGTAGCAACCGCGGTGGTTCCCCTCCGCCGCGCATCCCCAGCCCGCTCAGCCGGCGTATACCCCAGGAGGAGGCGGCCGTCCACGACCAGCCGACAGGTACCATCGATGGTGGTCCACTCCAAAAGTTGCGGCCCGCCCAGAAACGGTTCGCGGTCTACCAGCTGATCCACCAGGTTCCCGTCGGCATAAAGCTGTCCGCTGCCGGCCGCCGGCTGCAAGCGGGCCTCGAACAGCCGGTCGGCTGTGGCAGCACGCAGATACAGCTCACCTGCTCCGGACACCTTGACGCGACAGACCAGCAGAAGGTCATTCACTTCCTGCAGCGGTCGCGACAGGGATTGGTTGTAGCCGTAATCATCGCTGACCAAAATCGGTCCGGCATCTGGCGGCTTGGCCGGGGAGCCGCTCCGGTACTGGAACTCCAACCATTCCACCTGCCGCGTTTTTTCCGGCGTTTGCCTCGATGCGTCCGGCACGTACCGGAATCCTGCGCCTGTCGACCGCCAGCCGGTCTCGCCGGTGGCCTGCCAGGGCCACGGTCGCTGGCGCTGGGCACCGTGACGAAACCGCGTGTCATGCACCAGGATCGCCATTTTCCGGAACTGACTCAGGGACTTCCGCACGCGGCGGCCGTTCACCAGGACCTCTCCTTTGACGATCTGCACGGTTTCGCCGGGCAAGCCAACAATCCGCTTGATGCAGTATTGGCTCGCCCGTCGCGGACAGCGAAACACGACCACTTCCCAGCGCCGCGGGGGTCGAAGCGCGAGTGTCAACTTGTCGATCAGCAATCGGTCTCCAG
>WVZU01000039.1 GCA_011772275.1 Planctomycetales bacterium
TCTTCCGGCACGTCATCCGCGTACCTTTCCGCGCCCTTGGTGCCCGGCCGCTCGCTGTACTTGAAAATGAAACTGTTTTTGAAACGGCATTCGGCAACCAGGTCTTTGGTCAACTGGAAGTCTTCCTCCGTTTCACCGCAGAATCCGACGATGAAATCGCTGGTGACTGCCGCGTCGGGGATCGTCTCCCGAATTCGGCTCATCATTTCGCGATACTCTTCCACAAGGTACCCGCGTTTCATCCGCTGCAAGACCGAATTCGATCCGCTCTGCGCCGGCACGTGCAAATAGTGCGCGCACTTGGGAAGATCCCGCACGGCTTGCAACAGGTCGTCGGTCATGTCGCCGGGGTAATTGGTGACAAATTTCAAGCGGTCCAGGCCGTCGATGTCGTGCAGCTGGTACAGCAAATCGGCGAGGCGAGTGGGGGGGCCGCCGTTGCGATACGAGTAGCTGTTGACGGTCTGGCCCAGCAGGGTGATTTCGCGACAACCTTCGCTGGCCAATTGTCGCGCCTCGGCGAATATCTCCTGCGGCGGCCGTCCCTGCTCGGGACCCCGAACCTTGGGCACAATACAATACGTACAAAACTTGTCACAGCCGATTTGAATGCGGACGTAGGCCTGGTAGGGCGAAGGCCGCATCTCAGGATCGCGCAAGGGATCGTAGCTTTCGAAACTGCGCGCAATCGCCTGCCGCGCGTGTCCGCTTCGCGGCAGGCTGACCTCCAGCTGCGGTCCCCCGCCGTCGCGGATGCGGTCAATCAGATCCGGAATCTGGTGCAACTGGCCCGGTCCCACGACCAGGTCGACGTACGGTGCACGGGTGAAGACCCGTTGCTGATGGTTCTGAGCCATACAGCCGATGACCCCGATGATCTTGTCCGGATTCTGCCGCTTGATCTGTTTCAAGCGTCCCAGCGCGCTGTAGATTTTTTCCTCCGCGTGCTCGCGGACGCTGCAGGTGTTAAACAGCAGCACGTCCGCTTTCCGCCGCCGATCAGTCAGCTCGTAACCGCATCGCCGCAAACTGGCCACCACCAGCTCGCTGTCCAGCACGTTCATCTGGCAGCCGACGGTTTCGAGGTAAAGTTTTTTTGTCATGCTGGTCATCGGCCTGCTGGTCATCGGCCCGGGCGCTGGAAACAGTCGGGCCAGAAATTTTATGGTAGCACGTAGGGCAGCCGTTGGGCGAGAGGAGTTGTTTGTTGTCGACCTGAGCATCAGGCTGGTCGGAAGGTCAGGCAGCGGCAGTCGCCGCGAGGCGATCTCCTGGTCGAAGGGGGTAGCCACGCAAGAAATCGCGGCAGGCCATCAAGCGCTTGCCGGCGGGTTGGATCTGCCGGATTGCCAACAGGCCGTCCCCGGTCGCCACAAGCAGGTCGTCTCCCTCCGCCACGACAATCGTGCCCGCAGGCCTCTCTGTCTGCTGGCCGGTCACGGCGACGTTGTTCAGAATCAATCGCAGCGGCGCCCGGTCGGTTCGCAGCCAGTCCGTGTAGGTCTTGGGCCAGGGCTGCATGGCGCGAACCTGATTACGGATCTGGCGGGCCGAACGCGTCCAATCGACCCGGCCGTCGCTTTTGTTCAGTTTTGGTGCGCGGGTGACCTGCCCCTTGTCCTGCGGGATTTTTACCAGGGTTCCCGCGACAAGCTGCCCGATGGCGGTCACGACCAGCCGGGCCCCCAAGTCGGCCAGGCGGAGTTCCAGGTCGGCGGCCGTTTCGTCCGGGTCGATGGCGACGGTTTCCTGAGCCACCCAGGGACCGCCGTCGATCTGTGGCGTCATGTGGATCACCGTATTGCCGGTCTGGGTTTCGCCGTGATAAATGGCCCAGTTGATGGGCGCCGCACCGCGGTACTTGGGCAGTAGCGAAGCATGGAGGTTGAAACCTCCGTGCCGAGCCAATCCCAGGGTTTCGGCCGCCAGGATTTGGCCGTAATCACAGACGATCAGCAAGTCCGGCGCCAGGCTGCGGAGGACTTGCTGGGCGGTTGGTGCGTTCACGTCCGGCGGGTCAAAGACCGGCGTCCCCTGCTGGACGGCCAGCTGGCGCATGCAGTTGGGGGGCGTCCGCTGCCGCGAACGTGGGGCGGTTTCCGGGCGGGTGAAGAGCGCCACGATTGGATGGCCCGTCTCGTACAACGCGCCAAATGTCGGCAAGGCGTAGCCGCCCGTGCCCATCATGATGATCTTCATAGTGGCGTCGACGAAGGGAGGCGAGTGGTTAGGCAGGCCAGCAGACGTTGGGTCAAGGTTGGGACACCGTTTTGGCCGTCACGGTCTGGCGACCCTATGGCAGCCGGCGGGAGGCGGGACTGCCGAGCGGGCCGCCTCCCGGCGGGCCTACGAACAATAATCGGCTTCGATCCCGGCCAGGCGTTCGGCGATCTGCTGGTCGGGAGGGATCTGGTTTGCCGAACGACGCTCGCTAAATTGAGCCTCGAATTCGGCCAAGGCGTCTTTGACGTCCGCGGCGGCTGTCTCACTGAGCCGGTCGATAAATAGGACGCCGTCCAGGTGGTCCGTCTCGTGCTGAACCACTCGGGCGGTCAGGCCGTCCATTTCTTTCAAGATCGCCTCGCCTTGCAGGTTGTACGCGCTGACGGTTATCTGAGCCGGGCGGCGCACGGGGGCATACACGCCGGGAATGCTAAGGCAACCTTCCTCGGCTTCCGCCGAGCCCTTGGGGTGGCTGAGCACGGGATTGATGAAAACCAGCTCCTCGTCCGGACCGCGGTCTTCCCCACCCAGGTTGGCCACGAACAGGCGATAGGGTAAGTCGACCTGGTTGGCCGCCAGCCCCACACCCTGTGCTTCGTACATCAATGCAAACATTTCGCGCACGATGTCGCGCAGGCTGGCGTCAACGCGTCGAATAGGTTTGCTGCGATGACGCAGCGTCGGATGGGGATACTTGATGATTTCCACAATGGGACCCCGCTCGCAAAATCGCTCCAGCAGTCGGCACTCACCGCTTGACATTCTGCCGCGACGGCTTGCAAATCATTGTATCCACCCTCACGGCACCGGCAATACTCGCTGACGATACACCGCGCGCCGCGCTGTTTGGGGGCAAATCTCACGTACCCCCGCGCGGGTATCGTCTCACAGGTGATGGGCGGTGGAGGCGGGCGCGCGGTGAGTCAACTTCCCGCCAGCGGGGCCGGTCGCCGCGCCAACCGTTGGAGGTCTGATGGTCCGCCGCTTCAGGGCAGTGGTTGCAGGAACCAGTCCTGCCGGGCGATTAGGCGGGGTTTCCAGACGTGGGGATCTTTGCCAGTGATCTGTTGTAGCGCCCAGCTGCACGCGTGTCCCAGATGGGAATACCGATCATCGGGGTGGAATTTGCTGCGGAGCAAGGAAAGGGAGCTTTTCGATTTCAGTCTTCCCAGGCCGATCGCCGCCACCGCTCGTAAATCTTCCTCTTCCAGCGCATCCGAAAAAAGGTGGCTCACCGCTTCCACGACCTGCGGATCCGGTTGGTCGGCGTAACAGGCGGCCAACGCCCACAGTGCAGCCGCGCGGGGCTGGGGGAGTCTTACGACTTGCACGACGGGGGGTCCAAACGGGTCTGGCTCGGGTGGCCGGGGAAGAAATTCGGCGAACAGGAGTCTGGCGCTGCGATCCTGAATTTCCCCCAGGGCTTCCAACAGGTGTGCCACCTGCGCGGGCAGCGTGTGGTCCGACACGTCATAGGGAGGACCGCGCTGGTATTGCTTGGCCAGCGCGTTGGTCACCTGGATGGCCTGGCGGATTTTTTTCTGGATCGCCTCTGCGGTGGCCGGTACCGCCAATTTCCGCAGAGACCAGGCGGCCACGACACGCAGGGGGGGGTCTTTGGCATCGAGCAGTTTCAGCAGCCGCTCGGCCGCCGGCTCGTGGTCAATGGCACCGACCAGGATGATCGCCTGGTGTAACGCCAGGGGATGGTCGCCGTGCAAAGCCTTCATCGCCGCCTGGCGAATGGCCGCTGCCAGTTGCGGCTGCCGGTCCAGCTGGATAAGGCTTTCTCGAGCCCACAGGCGAAGGTTCGGATTCACATCGGCCAGCATGCCGCCCAGGCGGCGGACCCCTTCCGGGCTGCCCTGCTGGAACAGCATCTGGGCGGTTAACTGCCGGATGCGCGCATCCGGGCTGCTGACCAAACGATCCACGATCGGTTCAATCGAGAAGGGATCGAGTTGCATTAAACGCTCCAGCGCGATTGCCCCCACCGCCGGCTCGGTATCGACGGCCAGCCGCAACAGAAGTGTTTGCAGATCGGCACCTTGATGTTCGGCCAGCAGACGGGCGGCGGCCAGGCGGTCGATTCGGGTGCCCTGGGCCAACCGGTCCGCATCTTCCAAAGAACCGTCGGTCTTGATCCGCGCCAGCGCACTGGCGGCGTGAAGTCGCTGGTCGGCCGAGCGGAGCGAATCGAGCACGATCTGGCGCAGCGGTTCGCCGGCCCCCTGCTGGCGGATCTCGCCCAATCCGTCGATTGCCAGGATGCGTCGCGCGTGGCTGGTATCGGGTGCCGTTAGGCGGTCGAGCCAGACTTGCCGCATGGGCTGGTGGTCCCAGCGGGCCAGGGCCGGTTCGATCTCGAGGGCCAAGTCCAAGCCCCCCTGCAGGGCCAGCTGCATCAGCTGCTGGGCCGCGTCACGCGCGTCCAGGACGATCAAGGTCCGGGCTACCTCCCTGCAGACGACCGGATGCAGCTTGGGGGAGTCCAGCAGGGTGCGCAAGCTGGGAACGGTTTCCTCGAGTCCTTTCATTCCCTGACGATGTGCCCTGGCAATCGCCCGCGCGGCCTCGCGCTGCAGATCCGCTTCGTCCGTCGCCAGGGCTTGCAGCCAGAGTGGTTTGAGCCGTTCGGGAAAGACCTGGATCACCGTCGGCGGATCCAGCCTGGGATCCTCGAGGTGAGCGAAATGGACTTCGACCGCTGACGCCCAGGTTGGGATCCACAGTAGCATCAGAAAGGTTATGGATCGGGACATGATATGCCTGCCTCGCCACCCCAAATCAGCCATCCCCGCCGCGGCGGGGGGGTACCATTTGCAAAAGCTCATTCCGGCCTGCTCAACCGCCAAACCCGCCAGGCCAAGACGGCCAGGCAGGCCAGCACGGCCCCCCCCGTGAACCACCAGTTGGCCGGTATCAATTCGTACGTTTCGAACCCTTGGACTCGGATCGCGTGCATGGCCGCCGCCAGGCTGTTCACGGTCAACACCCGCTCGACCGTCTCGTGACCGAACGGGGCGTCGCGGCCGAACCAGACCAGCAGGGTGCCACCGTAAATGACCGCCAGCAGGGTGTAGGCCGCGATCGTGGCCGGTGCCGTACGGCGGAAAAAACTGCTGACCATCGCGCTGGCCACCAACGAGAACACGCACGAGAGCGTCAGACAAATCAACACGTAAATCACCTGTTGCATCAGCTTGGGCATGATGAAAATCATCAGCGCATAGCCCGGTAGGGTTGCCAGCAGCACCAGGAACAGTGTCCACATGACGCTGAACAGTTTGCCGCTCACGATCTGCCCGGCGGACAAGGGAGTCATTCGCAACAGTGTCCATCCGCCCGATTCGTGTTCGGCGCTGATCATGCCCGCCGCCAGGCTGGGCGTGATGACCACAATCAAGGCCACCTGCAATACCACCAGGATGGCGCCCATCGTCTCCACGCCCCAATCTTCGCTGCCGATCGTGGCCGCGTAGCTCAACAGCATGGAAGCGATCGCACAGCCTGCAATCAGCCGGACCATCCAATACGACCTTCCGAAGCGTCGACTCCGAAACTCCTTGACCAGCACCGGATTGGTGAACCGTCCGATGGCGCGGGAGCGGCGTTGGGGGTCGATCAAGAAGAAGAGGCGACGGGCCGAGCGTTGGCTGGGGGAACGATCCTCGGTCATGATCCCTTGAGGACGAGGCTGATCCAGCATCGTTTGCTTGAGGCGTCGGGCGGTCCAAATCGCCAGCAACCCGGTCAACGCCCCGCCCATTATGAAATAGCGAAAGACGTTCCCCGCCACGGCACTCAAGCCCATCCCCCCCACATCGCCCTGCCGTAACAGTTCGCCGACCGCTGGAATCGGCGAAAGGCCCCGCAGCCAGATGGTGCTTTCGACCACCAGCGGCCACGGTTTTCCCTGCACCAGCTGGTAAGGTCCCAAGAAGAGGACCGCGACCAACAGCACGCCCCCGTAGGCCAGCCGCAAGGCGGCATCGGTTGAATTAGCGCAGCTGCTGACTGCCAGGCCAATCGCCGCGCATTGGACCGTGGCCAAGACCAGTACGGCATACAGTTTCAGGACATCTTGTGGCGCCAGGCCGCCCATGGCGTAACAGGCGGCGGCCGCCGGCAAGCTCATCAAAAGCGGCAACATCACGAACCCCAACACGGCCACTAGCTTGCCAAGATAGATGCCCCAGCCTGTGAGGGGGGAGTTGAGCAGCAGGGTGAGCGTTCCTTGTTTTTTTTCCCGGACAATCGATGTCGCGGGGACGGCAGGGACCAGCAACAAGAGTGTCGTCAGCAGACCGTAGCCGAACAATCGAAACACCCGTTCGGCCTGCACGCCGCTCAGATCGACCACCGCGCCTGTCGGCCATTGGGTGAGGACCAGCAACGCGAATACGACTGCCGTGCCGACCTGAATCGCAGCCGCTCGCCAGCCGCGTAGCAGGGAGATCAATTCACGTCGAACGATCGGGTGGATCATGTGCCCTGTCCGGTAATCGATAAAAAGGTATCTTCCAGGTCGAAGGGAATTTCTCGAAACTGCCCGACCTGCACCCCGTCCCGGACCAGTTTGCTCAGCNNACAGTGCCTTCCGCCTCCGATCCAGCGATCTGGGTGGCGTCGTCGATCTGCTGGTCAATCGCCTGGTGGACCGCGCTGATCTGGTCGGGGTGGATCAATTGGAATTCGAACATCCGCTGCTGGTGGACCATCCGCATGATTTCGTCCAGGGCACCGAACGCCCGCAGGCGCCCGTTGGTAACGATCGCGATCTGGTCACAGATCCGCGACAGTTCGGGTAAAATGTGGCTGGTAACGATCAGCGTTTTTCCCATGGCTGCCAGCCGCAGCAACAGTCCGCGCATTTCGATGCGGGCGTGCGGATCGAGCCCGTTGGCCGGTTCGTCCAGGATGAGGACGGACGGATCATGCAGCAGGGTTCTGGCGACGGCCACGCGCTGTTTCATTCCGTGGCTGAGGCTTTCCACAAAACGATCTTTCATATAGGTCGCCCCCGTCGTTTCCATGACCTCGGCCACTCGTGCGCGGCGGTTCCGGGGCGGAATATCGAAAGCGGCACCAAAAAAATCGAGATATTCGTGGACGCGCATGTTGTCGTAGCTGCCAAAGATGTCCGGCATGTAGCCGACCAGGCGCTTGATCTTTTGTGCGTCCAGCGAGCAATCGCAGCCATCGATGGTCGCCTGGCCGCTGGTCGGTCGGGCTTGTCCGACCAGAATCCGGATCAGCGTCGTTTTCCCCGCTCCATTGGGGCCAATCACGCCCACGATATTGCCCCGTTGGACCGCGAAGCTAAAGTCCTCCAGCGCCGTAATGTCACCATAGCGTTTGGTCAGCTGCCGTGCTTCCAGCACCACCAAGTTGTCAGTCATGTTGGCTACTCGATTGTTCGTCCGCGGACTTCAAGTTGCACGTCTTCGATATTCCAGCCTGCGGTGGAAATATCGGCTTTCGCCTCCCCGGCAAGATCGCTGATCTGCAGCCCGAATCGCAGGCCGCCCTCTTCGTCCATCGGCAACAGGTCGGCCTGGTCGATTTCCAACCTCACGATTCCAACCGGACTGTCCCGGCGCTCGATCAATTCGTAACGGTCGCCGCGGTCGCCCAGCAGTTCCAGTGTGCGGTTGGGTGCTGTGATGGAAATCACCATCTTCGCCGCCTGGACTTCGACCGGCAGAAGGGACGGCGGCAGCTGGAAGCGGAGATAAACGTCCCCTCTCTTGGTTCGCTGTCCCAACCAGACCTGTTTCATGTTGTCGTATAAGGTACCAATGGCCGAGCGTCCCGGAGCAGGAATGGCCTGGTAAGCGACCAAGGGCGAGGGGATCACGAAGTCGGTGCCGTTGGCCGGCCGCTCGATTTCCAGCGGGATCGCCACCAGCGCCGCGCCCCGCTCTTGCGCCCCGGGGCCAAATTCAAAACCGGTGGCCAGCGGAGCGGCCCAGGTCAGCAACGTCGGCCGCTGGGCGTAGGGTGCTTCTTGCAAGCGCTGTAGCAGGTTGCGGAAAACTTCCTGGCGGCGCCGCTGGCGATCCGATACCAGCGTACTGGCCAGAAACTGACCCCGGGCCAGCACGGCATCGGGGCCGGCGGTAAACCGATGGCCGTCGCCAAACGTGACGGCCAGTTGGGAACGGGTGGGCGTCGTGATCAGGGCGTCTGCCAGATCCTGGAAAGGTCCGCTAAAAACGGAGCCTGTCAGGCCCTGGGGGCCCACGGTGGCGACGGCCGTTAACGGTGCGGCGAGGTCGGTGTCCCACTGAAAGGGGGTCAGTTGCATGCCGGCCGGCAGTCGCAGGTTTTCCCAACGCCAGCGGTCCAGGTCGGTCCAGATCATGCGGATGGTCTTCCCCCCCTGGCTGGCCATGTCCGGTACGAACATGCCGCCCCGCTGGCCGGCCAGCACCCCCTGCGAACCGTGGGGAAAATAGAGGGCCATCAAGCCCCTCAGCGACAGATCTTCCGAGCCGGCTGTGACTTCGACCAGCTGCCCCGTGGCAACGGTGGCGGGAAACTGCGTGCGAGACGCATGTCCCATCCCCCCCAAGAGACCCGCGGTGATCACCGCGGCGGCGGGGCCGATCCAGCCCAGATGTTCCAGCCGGCCCCGCCGCTGCAGGGCCACCCCGCAGGTCGCCAGCCCCGCACAGAAGAGCCCCAGTGCCAGGGCCACGCTGTGCCGAGCGGCAATTTGGTAGCCGACTTGTTCGGAGACGAAGGCCGCCAGTTCTTCGTTGGGTAAGGGTGGTGTCGACTGGTCGAACAGAAAACTTTCGCCCAGGTGCTCTAACGGCGCGGTGGCCACCCTGCGGGAACCGTTCTCGGCCGTCTGCGGATCGCCCTGGGCGGGCAACCGCGTCCAGCCGCGGCCCCCCAGTGTCGTGAATAGTACCAGGCCGCGACCAACTGGCTTCCAGAAGGAAACCGGCCAGCCGTTGACTTCGTGCTGTACGCGAACATCTTCAGGGATGAAGCGCGCCAGCGGGATTGGATCTTCGAACCACCGCCGCTTGGCCACCGACGGCTGCTTGCCGCGCCTCTGACCGATGATCTCCACTTCGCTCAACTCAACTTGGTCGACCCCATACGACTTAAACGCGTCTCCCAACAGGAGGCGGACGGTCTCCGGGCGGACTTGATCCAGCATGATCCACAGCCGGCCGCCCCCCTGCAGCCAGCGACGGATGCCAACATAAGCGGCGGCGTCATCGCCCAGGCGGTCGCTGCAGATCACCAGGTGGTCCAGGTTCTCCAACGACCGAGCGTCGGGAGGGAGGCGGTTGTGGTCCAGCACGGCCAGGCCCCCGCGGAGGCGGTGTGCTGTTCGCATCGCTATCGCGGCTTCGAACGCATCGCTCTCTTCCCCATCCCACAAAATCCCCGTCAGGTACCGCTGGTGATTCACGCGAACCAGGCCGGGCTGAAACATCGCGCCGTGCCGGTCGCGGTAGACCGTATCTTTTCCTTGCGATCGATCGATCAAGTACGCGCGGGTCGGCAGGAGGGTCCGATGGGCAGGCAGGTTGACCGGTATCCGCACGGGCATCCACGATTGGCGGCGGCTCCGCGGCGGGACCCACAGCTGGCGGGCGTATTGCAGATGCGGTCTGCCGTCGAAGTGGGTGGTGACCAGCATCCGTACTTCTTCGTGACCCGGGTTGGTGACGTCGACCGCGACCAGCCCCCACTTGCCGGGCGCCAAGTTGCCCGTTCCCGCCGTTCCAT
The DNA here is from genome assembly GCA_011772275.1 of Planctomycetales bacterium. Classification (GTDB taxonomy): domain Bacteria; phylum Planctomycetota; class Planctomycetia; order Pirellulales; family UBA7805; genus CS4-C045. The sequence continues at coordinate 9,979 of WVZU01000039.1, forward strand.
CATGGCTGTTCAAGCGAGGGCTCTGCCCTCCCACCGGTGGGGTGAGAAGGGTCGCGAGGGTGACGGCCAACAGGAAGGGGTGTCTCATGTTCGGATGGATGCAGCCGCTGGCGGCGGCGGGCAGGTTGGCGAGCAGCCGGCTGGTGAACCACGGGAATCGGGGATGCGGGGATGGATTTAATTTTACAGCCAAACCTACCGGTTCGCACCGCCCTGCGAAGGTCCCGCTGCGGGCGACCTGCCGCGACAGGTCCGCCGCCCCTCGCCAAGCTGCGGCCTAACGCTGGCCGACATCCGGCAGCCGGTGCCCCAATTTATCCCGCTTGGTCTCCAGGTAGCGGGCGTTGTGTTCGTGAATGGGAGGCATGATGGGGATCTGGTCGACCACTTCCAGATCGAACCCGCCGTAGATGAAGGCGTCGGTCTTTTTGGGGTTGTTGGTCAGCAAGCGGACTTTGCTCAGCCCCAGGTCTTTCAGCAGCTGGATACCGATCCCGTAATCGCGCGGGTCGGCTTTGAAGCCCAGTGCCAGGTTCGCCTCGACGGTGTCCAAGCCTTCGTCCTGCAGCTGGTAAGCCTTGATCTTGTCCATCAGGCCGATACCGCGTCCTTCCTGGGGCAAATAGACCAGCACGCCGACACCCTCGTTGGCGATCGTCTCCAATGCCATTTGCAATTGATCGCCGCAATCGCAGCGCAGCGATCCCAGCAGGTCGCCGCTGAAACAGGAAGAGTGGAGCCGCACCAGGGGTGCGGCCACTTTCTGCAGATCGCCCATGACCAGCACCAGTGGCTCTTGCGTTTCGTACTGCACGCCGTAGGCGATCAGGGTGCCTTGGCCATACCGCGTCGGCAGCTGGCATTCCGCCTTGCGGTAGACCAGCTTTTCGCGGACCCGCCGATACCGGATCAGCTCTTCAATCGACGTAATCCGCAGGTCGTGTTCCTGGGCGATCTGGAACAGCCGATCCCGGCTGGCGCGGTCACCCTGCTGGTCCAAGATCTCGCACAGGACACCCGCCGGTGCCAGCCCGGCCAGCCGCGCCAAATCGACCGCCGCTTCGGTATGCCCGGCCCGGCGCAGCACGCCTCCCTCCTTGGCGGTCAAGGGAAACAAATGGCCGGGGTGAACGAAGTCCGTCGGTTTGCTGGTCGGATCAACGATCGCCTGGATGGTGGCCGCCCTTTCTAGAGCCGTGATGCCGGTTTTGCAGGAACGATGGTCGACCGGAACGGTGAACGACGTACCCAACGGCGCCGTGTTGTCCCTGACCATCGGCTTGAGATGCAAGCGTTCGGCGACATCCGGTAGGATGGGCATGCAAAGCTGTCCCCCCGCGCGGATCATAAAGTTGACCAGCTGAGGAGTCGCCTTTTCGGCAGCACAGACAAAATCGCCTTCGTTCTCCCGGTCCTCGGCATCGACCACGATCACCACCTCGCCCTTGCCGATGGCCTGGATGGTTTGTTCAATCGTCGAAAATTTCATGGTGGGTTGCCGGTGGCGGCCTGCCGGGGGAGGGAAGGGGGTTGGGGTACGGGGAGGCAGAGCGGTGTGATCTGTGGGTCCCCCCATCCCATCAGTAGGGTATTATACGAGCTGCAGCCCGCATCGAGTATCCCGCCCCGCAATCCGTAACCTGTGTTTCGCCATGTTGCCGCGAGAGGAGTTGATTGAGCAGGCCTATTTTTTCCGCACGCTACGCGAGCGTGCGGCCCTGGCGATTCCCAGCCAGGAGGTCCTGCTGACAATCCGGGAGGAGATTTTGGCGACGACGAAGTTGCCGCTGGCGATCGATTTTCTGTGTGGCGAATTGATGATGCATGGCGTTTTTGCCCCCGGCATGGCCCGGCTGCCCCATTATTTCACCCCCTTCCAGACGTTTGTGATTTCGCAGGCCGAGGACGAACGGGGCCGCTTTGACCTGAATGTCGGCTTGCTGATCTTGGAGCGGGAGGCCGAGTATCGGGCTGGCGAGCCGACGCGGCAGGGGTTGTTTCTGTACCAGTTCGAATCGATCTGCCGTAATCGGATGAAGTACGATCCCGGCTTGCTGGCGGTGGCCGAGGACCCGGGCTTTGACCAGCCGTGGCGGGAGTGGATCTTGACGGTGCGACGTCAGGTGGGGTTAGTCGAGCTGGGGGACCTGATCTACGTTCGCAGTCAGCACTACCATCAGCGTCGGCAGCGGGAGGGGCACACCGGTCCGCCGCCGGCCCCGGTCCTGTTTGGCGAAAAAGAGGGCCGGATTGCCACCGCCACGCGAGGCAAAGACCCCTTGCTGCTGTTCGCCGCGTTGCACCGCCAGCTGGGGTACCCGGAGGTGCCCAAGCCCTCCCTGCTGGACGACCGCCGTGACGTCCTGCCGCTGCTGCTTCGCCGCGTCGACCGCCTGGAAGCTCGACTCAAGCTTCTCGAAGAAGAGGCCAAGGGGGGAATCGACATCGCACGATTTTATGGGAATCCAGGCCAGCCCCCGTCGTAAAGACCCGCGTCTGGCGGCCGGCTGCCCAGCCACCCCGGCAGGGCCAGGGCCGTGGCGGGGTGACGCGGCGCGGGGTGGTGAATTTCGCGCGATTTTCCGGTTCAACCCCGCCGATCTTCGTGGTACACTGACGGAAAGCGCGACCCGGCTTCCCAGCCCGCAAACCGATGGTCTGCACCCTGCGGGTGACCTGCCGCCGTCGTCCCGCTGGCCGGTCCCTGACAACGCACAAGGAATTCGCAAAAGGGTCAACTTCCTGCGAACTTTTCCCGTGGGTTGAGCAACGAGGAATCGATTCGGACGTGGACATCAAGCTGAATATCAACTCGGATTTCGTGCAGCAAGCCAAAGGGGCCGAACCGGTGGTGGTCGATCCGGAGACGACGGTCCGCGAGGTGTTTGGCACGTTGCAGCTGCACGATGTTGGCAGTCTCTTGATCTGTGAGGGCAGCAAGCTGGTCGGTATTTTTACCGAACGTGATGCGTTGAAGTTGATGGCCAGCGATGCCGACCTGGACGTCCCCATCCGGGAGGTGATGACGAGCAATCCGGTGGCCATCGCCCCCGATGCCCCGATTGCCGAAGCCGTGAAGCTCATGTCGACAGGTGGTTACCGGCGCTTGCCGATTGTGGATCAAGACGGCAGCCCGGCCGGCGTCGTCAAAGTTTCCGGTATTCTGCATTACCTGGTCGACCACTTTCCCGAGACCGTATTGAACCTGCCCCCCAAGCCGAAGGTGATCATGCCCGAAAGAGAAGGTGCTTGAGCATCCCGTCTTGCCAGCCGTTTTCCCTGCCCCTTGCTGGCACATTCATTGAACATGAAGGAACGACCACCACGATGGCCACCTCTACTTCTTCGGACTCAGGGCCTGAGTCAGAAGCCGCGTCCCGCAAGCCCGTAGTCGAATTGGATTCAGCAACCGTCCGCTTTTGCGGGGACTCGGGTGACGGCATGCAGCTGGCCGGTTCCCAACTGACCAGCACTTCGGCGTTGGTGGGCAACGATGTGGCCACCTTTCCCGACTTCCCCGCCGAAATCCGCGCGCCGCGGGGTACCAAGGCGGGTGTGAGCGGTTTTCAGGTCCACTTCGCGTCCACCGATATCTTTACGCCGGGGGACCAGGTCGATGCCCTGGTCGCCATGAACCCCGCCGCTCTGGCCACCAATCTGGGCGACCTGGTTCCCGGCGGCGTGCTGGTGGTCAATACCGACAGTTTCGATGAAAAGGACCTGAAAAAGGCCGGTTACGATCGCAATCCTGTTGAGGACGGAAGTCTCGACGGCTACAAGATGTTTACCGCGGAAATGACGAAGTTGACCCGCAAAGCGGTGGATGGGCTGGGGTTGAGCGTCAAGGAGGCGGATCGCTGCAAAAACTTTTTTGCCATGGGACTGGTCTTCTGGTTGTACGACCGGCCGCTCGATCCGACACAACGCTACATCGATGCCAAATTTGGCAAGCGACCGGCGGTCGCCGAGGCAAATCACCGGGCACTGAAAGCCGGCTATCATTACGGGGAGACCACCGAGGCCCTGCCCAGCCAGTACATGGTTCCCAAAGCCAGGCTGGAACCGGGGACGTACCGCAACGTGATGGGCAACACGGCCCTGGCTTGGGGGCTGATTGCGGCGGCGAAGTTGAGCGGTTGTGAGCTGTTTTACGGCAGCTATCCGATTACCCCCGCCAGCGATATCCTGCACGAGCTGAGCAAGCATAAGAATTTTGGGGTGCGGACTTTTCAGGCCGAAGACGAAATCGCGGCCGTCAGTTCTGCCATCGGGGCCTCGTTTGCCGGCGCAATGGGTGTAACCGCCTCCAGCGGGCCCGGCATCGCCTTGAAGGGGGAAGCGATCGGGCTGGCCGTCATGACCGAGCTGCCGATGCTGATCATCAATGTCCAACGGGGAGGGCCCAGCACGGGGCTGCCGACCAAGACCGAACAGGCGGACCTGATGCAGGCCATCTTCGGCCGCAATGGCGAGTGCCCGCTGCCCATTCTGGCCGCCAGCAGCCCCGCCGACTGTTTCGATGTGGCCCAGGAAGCATGGCGAATCGCCGTGAAGTTCATGGTGCCGGTCTTCGTGCTGACCGACGGCTACATCGCCAACGGTTCCGAACCATGGCGGGTTCCCGATCCGCAAAGCCTCGCCAAAATCGAGGTTCGCCATCCCCAGGCCCGCGATAACGGGGAACCGTTCCTGCCGTACGAGCGGGACGACAACTTCTCGCGGCCCTGGGCGATCCCGGGGACGCCCGGTTTGATGCACCGCATCGGCGGCCTGGAGAAACAGAACGGTACCGGGAACGTGAGCTACGATCCGGACAACCACCAGCAAATGGTCGAACTGCGGCAGCAGAAGGTGTCGAACGTGGCCAACGACATCCCCCTCCAAGAGGTGGAAGGTCCCTCCTCCGGCAAACTGCTGGTGCTCAGCTGGGGAGGCACCTACGGCGCCTGCCGCACGGCCGTGCAGACGGTCCAAAAGACAAACCCGTCGGTGGCCCACGCCCACCTGCGCTACATGAACCCGTTTCCGCGAAACCTGGGCGAACTGTTGAAAGCCTATGAACGGGTGTTGATTCCCGAACTGAACATGGGACAGCTGGACCTGTTGATTCGCGCTAAATACCTGATCGAGCCTGAGCGGTTGAACAAGGTCCGGGGAAAACCGTTTACGGTTGGGGAACTGGTCCATAAGATCGAACAAATACTGTAACCCCCCGGGGCGATCGACCCTGCCGCTAACCTGCAAGAAGACCGCATGAGCACTGAAACTCCCCTGCCCGTGTTGACTGCCGCCGATTTTGCCAGCGATCAGGAGGTACGTTGGTGCCCCGGTTGTGGTGACTACTCCATTCTGGCGCAGATGAAAAAAATCTTGCCCACGCTGGGGATCCCCCGGGAGCAGACCGTGTTCATTTCCGGGATCGGCTGTTCCAGCCGATTTCCCTATTACATGAATGCCTACGGGATCCATTCCATCCACGGCCGAGCCCCGGCGGTCGCCACCGGGTTGAAAGTCGCCAATCCCGAACTGTTCGTGTGGGTGATTACCGGGGACGGGGATGCGTTGAGCATCGGTGGGAATCACCTGATCCACGCCATCCGCCGGAACCTGGATATCAACATCGTCCTGTTCAACAACCAGATTTACGGTCTGACCAAAGGCCAGTACTCGCCAACTTCGCCATTGGGCAAGGTGACCAAGAGCACGCCCATGGGCGCGGTCGACAACCCGATCCATCCCCTCTCGGTGGCGATCGGCTGCGAAGCTACCTTTGTGGCGCGGTCGATCGACGTGAACATCAAACACCTGGGAATGGTCCTCAGCCGGGCCGCGGAACATCGTGGCACCGCCTTCGTGGAGGTCTACCAGAATTGCAACGTGTTCAACGACGGGGCCTTTGAATACGCTACCAACCGCGAGACCAAGGCGGACAGCATCCTGGAACTGGAGCACGGCAAGCCGCTGATCTTCGGCAAGAACGGCAGCAAGGGGATTCGGCTCAACGGCATGAATCCCGAAGTGGTCGAATTGGGCAAGGGGATCACCGAGGACGACTTGCTGTTTCACGACGAAAAGGCGACCGAACCCAGTTTGGCTTACCTCTTAAGCCGCATGCGCCATCCGGAGTTTCCTGAACCGATCGGTATTTTTCGCGCGGTCGATCGACCTCGTTATGACGACCAGCTGGATCAGCAAATTGCCGAGGCCCGCCAGCGACGGGGCGAGGGAGATTTGCAAAAGCTGTTTGCTGCGGGTGAAACTTGGACAGTTGAGTAAAGCCATGGTGATTTGTCCTGATTGCGGTTATGAGAATATCGAAGGCGTGGACGAGTGTGCCAGTTGCCAGCAATCCTTGACGTTGCTGAGCAGACCGCAGCCCGCCACCTCGCTGGAAAAAGGATTGACGAAGGATCCCATCGCCGTGCTCCATCCCGGAACGCCAGTCTCTGTGGCGTCCGACGAACCGGTGGGAGAAGTGCTGAACTTGATGGTCGCCAGGAGGATTGGTTGTGTACTGGTCGTTGACGACAACAAGCTGGTGGGGATCTTCAGCGAACGCGATGCCCTCCTCCGCTTGAACACTCAGGCAGGACAGCTCCGCGACCGGCCAGTGAAGGAATTCATGACCGAAACCCCCGGTACGCTGGAGATGGACGACAAGATTGCCTTCGCCGTTCACAAGATGGCGGTGGGCGGTTATCGTCACATTCCGATTCTAACCAGCGGCCATCCCACGGGAATCATCTCGATTCGCGACATTCTGCGGTACGCAACCGAAAAACTCGAGACGGCCGATTCTTGATCTTCTCAGCGAGTTGTCCCAGCGGTAGGTATGGCGGATAATAAGGTCCCTGTGGACCTTCTGGGCTGGTTCGTTCCGCAGCCTGCCGACCAGATGGGGATGGCGGTCGCCACCAAAGTGTTGTGGCCGCCGGTTTTCCCCTCTCCAGACACGCAGGCCGAGGGTGCTGGTGTGCCGAGAGAAACGATGTTTGCCAAGCGTCACCAACTCGACACGACGGTCGAAGTCGTCACGCCGGAAAATATCGCTTTTCAATATCGCCTGGCCGGCCCCTTCCGGCGCAGTCTGGCCTACCTGTTGGATCTGCTGCTGCGTCTGTTCGTCTGCCTGGTTGCCGCCGTTGGAATCAGCCTGGCCTTCGCCCTGGCCGGCCTGCCAGGGTTNNTGGCCTTCGCCCTGGCCGGCCTGCCAGGGTTTGGTATGGCGGTTCTGCTTGTCTTTTTCTTTTTGATCCTCTGGTTCTACGGGCCGTTTCTGGAGACCTATTGGAACGGTCAGACGGTGGGCAAGCGGCTGTTCAGGTTGCGGGTCCTGACCACCGACGGCCAGCCGATCAACGGTTTGCAGGCGGTGGCCCGCAACCTGCTGCGGGCCGTCGATTGCCAGCCGTTCCTGTTCTATCTGCTGGGTCTGGTGGTGATGGCCACTAACCGCCGATTTCAGCGTGTGGGCGACCTGGCTTGCGGGACGATGGTGGTGGTCGAGCAGCGTTCGCGGGTGTACGGCCTGGTTCGTATCGATGACCCGGCGGTGGTCCAGCTGGCGGGCGAATTGCCAGGCAACTTCGAGATCTCCCGCTCGCTGGGCCAGGCCCTGGCCTCGTACGTTGAACGGCGCAGGTATTTTTCGCCGGCGCGACGAGCGGATATTGCCAGGCACGTGGGCCAACCGTTGCGGATCCGCTTCCGCTTGCCCCCCCAGACCAGCGACGACCTCTTGCTGTGTGCTTTGTATTACCGGACCTTCATCACGGATCGGGACGATCAGACGCCCGATAGAGGTTCTGGCGGGACGGCGGTCACCGGCCCGACACCGATTCCTCCGCTTGCCGCAGGTGCGACGACGCCATGAAAGTTTCCGAACTGCTGTCCTCCCGTCGCAAGAACTGGCAAGAGCTGGACCGGTTATGCAGCCAGTTAGAGCATTCCCGCAAGGGCAAGCTGAGTGCGCCGGTTCTGGCTCGGTTTGCCGCCCGGTACCGTGCCACCTGCGCGGACCTGGCGTTGGCCGAATCGTATCAGCTGCCGCCCAACACGATTCAATACCTGCACCAACTGGTCGGACGAGCGCACAACCAGTTGTATCCCAGCCGAAAATTCAAACTGGGAGCCTGGCGTCACGAGCTGTTGCACGGCGTTCCTCAGCGGCTGTTCAACGACCCCTTCCTCTGGCTGGCGTTTCTCCTGTTCTGGGGCATGTTTCTGCTGTCGATGTTCCTGGCGGCGGAAAAGCGGTTGCCCGGTGGCATGCAACCGCCGGTGAGGAACTATGCCGAGATGCTGATTGGGGAAGCACAGCTGGAGCAGTATCAAAATAACTTCAGTGAGCCTTTAGCGGGGCGCGATCCGAACCTCAGTGCCATGATGGCGGGGTTCTACATCTTTCACAACACGGGCATTGGACTGAAGTGTTTTGCCGGCGGCCTCGTATTTGGGATCGGCGGTCTTCTGGCCACGACGTTCAATGCCGCCTATCTGGGGGCCGTGTTTGGTTTCATGCTCCGCGTGCCAGAACGGGAAAACTTTTTCGAGTTTGTGACGGCGCATGGGCCTTTCGAACTGACAGCGATTGTGCTGTCGGCCGCCGCCGGATTGCGCTGGGGATTTTCCCTGATCGACACGGGAGGGCGTTCACGGATCGACGCCTTGCGCCACGGCTTGCGGCAGGCCATGCCCACCGTGGGAACGGCCATCGTGTTGTTCCTGCTGGCCGCACTGATCGAAGCGTTTATCTCGCCTTCGGCCCTGCCGTACCAGGTCAAGGCGGGAGTAGCCGTGTTGTGCAGCGGACTGCTGGTTTTCTACTTCGTCCTGCTGGGGTGGCCGCGGGGGGCGACAAATGCAACTGGATAAAACCTACTTGGCGATTCGCGAGCGAGACGTGCTGGACATCATGGATATGTCGCTGCATGTGATTCGCCTCTTTGCGCGGCCGCTGGCGGTGACTTTCCTGGTGGGCGTGCTCCCCTTCTGGCTGTTGCAGCATTACCTGCTGGGCGGATTCGAACTGTTCGGCCAGGATGAAGGACCTTGGTTTTATGAAAGCGACTGGCGCTTCTGGAAAGCCACCCAGGTCGTGATGTTTGCAGTCTTCCTTGCGCCCCTGGCTGCGGTCCCCACGACACTGTACCTGGGACAGGCGTTGTTTGTTCAGCGCCCCAGCGCGTCCCGGATCGCTCGGGATTGTCTCGTGTCGCTGCCCCAACTATTGTTGCTCCAGCTGCTGCTGAGGGGTGTGCTGTTAGTTTCCGTGGTGTCGGCGATCCTGCCTTACGTGGGCTGGCCCTATTTGAATGAAATCATCCTCCTGGAGCGGAATCCCCTCTTTGACCGGACAAATCGGATGACGACGCTCCGCCGCAGCAAAACGCTCCACTCCGCCAGTTTCGGCGACTTGCTGGGTCGTTGGATGCTCTGCGCCGCCTTTGGCAGCGCCATGATCGGCATCCTGTTTCTGGCCATGTGGTGGACTCGCTTCTGGATGACGGGAAATTTTGAACTCTCGCGGCTGGTCTACCTCTTGTTCTGGGAAATCGCCGTCTGGACGACGGTCTTTTACTTCATCGTGGTGCGGTTTCTCTGCTACCTGGATGTGCGAATTCGCCGCGAAGGCTGGGAGATCGAGCTGAAGATGCGTGCCGAGGGCTCGCGGCTGGCTGGACAACTGGTATGAAAATCCACACGCGTTACCACCGTGCCTGGACAGGGAACGCACGAGCACCCGCTCGGCTCGATCCCTCCATGGCCTGCGGTCCGCCGCGGTCTGCCGCGGGCCTGCTGGCAGCCATGCTGCTGTCGCTGGCCCTCCCGGCCGATCTGGCGGTCGGCGAGGAGGACGCGGTGGAGGCCGGGCGGGAGGCGCTGAGACGGACCGGTGAGTATTCGTGGTACGACACGCGCGCCGATGACGTGCGTCGCATCCGGGTGCAGCCGCCCCGGCCTGCCGAATCCCGCCGCTCTTGGTTCACTTTCCCGTCTGGCGACTGGCTTACCCCGCTGGCGTGGATCGGCATCATCATGATTCTGGGAGTGATCGTCTTCCTTCTGGTACGCGCTTATCTGGCCAGGGAACGCAATACGGCGGGCGACCAGACCGATGTCGCTCAGCATCCCGTTGGAGACCAGGTCGATCGTGTGGAGGAGTTGCCGGTGCGGGTGCGCCGGCCGGCAGCCGACTTGTTGCATTCCGCGGGCCAGCAATACCTGGCGGGCAATTACAGCGAGGCGATCATCTACCTGTACAGCCACCTGTTGTTGCAATTGGACCGGCGTAATCTGATCCGTCTGGCCAAAGGCAAGACCAACCGCCAGTACTTGCGAGAGGTTGGCCGCTGGGGTTCGCTGCAGGGTCTGGTAGAAAGTGCGACGGTCTTGTTTGAAGACGCATTCTTCGGTCGGCGTCAACTGGAACGTGAACGATTCGAGGCGGTTTGGAATCGAATGGGTCAGTTCGAAACACTTATCGAACAGGCGGCAGGTTCGCAGGGGTAGGTGGAATTATGTTCGCTGACAAAAGTTTTTTCCGCGGGGGACCGCGGCAACCGGTCCGTTGGCTGCTGGCGGCGGTGTTGAGCCTGTCCCTTACCGGCTGTGGTGACGAACAGATTGAAACGATGTACGGTCGACGCTCAGGCATGTTTGGCAAGGACAGTGTGAATGGGACAGCGGTGCTGGCCGGGCTCTTCTCGCGTGCCGGCCATCGCGTCCGCTCCAAGCGATTCCTGACGGGTACGTTGGCCAAGCAGGCCGACGTGATCGTCTGGGCACCGGACGACTTCGCGCCCCCTTCGCCGGAAGTGATGGATTGGTTCGACCAATGGCTGTGGCAGGGTGGCCGGACGCTGATCTATGTGGGCCGCGATTTCGATGCCGCGCCCGGATATTACGACAAGGTGATACCCACCGCGCCAGCAAAGCAAGTTGGCGAACTGCGCAGTCGCCGTACCGAGGCCCAGACGGCGTACGATAAGGACCGCCGCCTGATGCCCAAAACGGCCGATTGCCGCTGGTTCCAGGTCGACAACAGGTCGCCGTTGAAGACCGTCAAGAACTTGCAGGGCCCGTTCAGCGACAAAGTGGACGCCGGCGGCGTGGAAATCGAACTTCGCAGCCGCCTGCGGCCCAAGCGCTACGGGACCGACTACGGTGAGAACTGGCACCCAGGGCCGGGGCCCACCCCGCGGGATGTCGCAGAAAAGGCCAGGGCCCAAGCGGAGGCCTTGTGGGGCCAAGAAGAAGGTGCGGAGGCGGATGGCGTGGCGCTGGCAGAGGCCCCCGAAAAGGCCGAGGCTACGCTTTTTCTGAAACCGCAGGCCAACGAGGTGCTGTTGCGGTCCGGAAAGGAGATCCTCGTCAGCAAGCAGCCATACGATCCGCAATCCAGTAGCCACATCGTGCTAATCGCCAATGGATCGTTCCTCTTGAACCTGCCGCTGGTCAATCGCCAGCATCGCAAGTTGGCGGGCCGGCTGGTGGAACAGTTGGAACCGCCTCAGACGGTCGTTTTCCTGGAAAGCACCAAAGGGGGGCCGTCCATCACCGACAAGGAGCCTTCAGCCAGCATACCAAGCGGCTTGAGCCTTTTCGGACAACGACCCCTGGATGTCATCCTGTTTCATGTGGTGGCCCTGGGCATCATACTATGTCTGGCCCGCTGGCCGATTTTCGGTCGACCGGTCAGGCCGCCCCGTGCCGGGTTATCCGATTTTGGCAAACATGTGGACGCGCTGGGCGCCCTGCTGGAACGGACCGGAGATCGAGACTTCGTGGAGGCCAGTCTCGCTCACTACCGACAGCAGATCTCGGATGGGAAAAAAGGCGACAAGGGAGCATGAATGACTGACAGACCATCTCACGCGGATCGTGCTGTCGAAGGTGCAGCAGCCGGCATCGAGTTTGCTTGCCGGACTTGTGGACGAATGCTCAGCGTGACGGAGGGGTCGGCCGGTGCGAGTGTGAAGTGTCCGCAGTGCAACGGCGTGATGCGGGTGCCCCTCCGGGACCAGCTGGCAGGCCGCTCGCCCGCCGCAGTATCGCCGCCCCCGCCGCCGTCCGCCGTCCCCTCGGCCAGCGGGCTCAGCAGCCCGCCGGCGGGCGGTGACGGAACGGAGGTGGCTGCCCCGCCCCGGGCGGCCGCTGTCGCGCCCTCGCCATCGGTCGCGCGGACCAAGGATTTGTACGACCGGATCATCCAACAGGTACGCCAGATCTACGTGGGCCAGGACGAACTGGTCGAGGGGACGCTGGTGGCATTGTTTTCCGGCGGTCACGTCTTGATCGAAAGTGTTCCCGGCCTGGGCAAGACGCTGTTCGTGCGGACCCTGGGCCAGGTGCTGGGCTGCAAATTCGGCCGCATTCAATTCACCGCCGACCTGATGCCATCCGATCTGACGGGTGCTCCGATTTACAACATGAAGACCCAGGAGTTCGAATTTCGTGCCGGGCCAGTCTTCACCCAATTGCTGCTGGCCGACGAAATCAATCGCTCGCCGGCCAAGACGCATGCAGCCCTCCTGGAGATCATGCAGGAGTACCGGGTGACGGTGGACCGAGTGCGCCACAAGATTGAACGGCCCTTTCTGGTGATGGCCACGCAAAACCCAATTGAATCGGAAGGTACCTACAACTTGCCGGAAGCGCAGCTGGACCGTTTTATGTTCAAGATTGTCGCTGAATATCCCAGCGAGCGGGAGGAGGCGGATGTCTTGAAGATGCACCGTGCGCAGATCGACCTGGAACGGCACCTGGAGTCGAATGTGAAAACGGTGACCGGTCCCCAGGAGATCCTGGAGGTGACCCGTCTGTGCGGTGAAGTGCACATCGACGATCGCTTGCTGGACTACATCAATTCGCTGGTGCGCCAGACGCGCGGGTGGACCGCGTTTCACATGGGGGCTTCGCCGCGAGCGGGGATTGCCTTGATGCAGGGAGCCCGGACGTTGGCGGCCTTTCGGGGTCGCGATTATGCCGTGCCGGACGATGTGGTCGAAATCGCCTTGCCAGCCCTGCGGCACCGCGTGATGCTGACGGCCGAGTCGGAAGTGGAGGGGCATCATGTGGACGATCTGCTGCGCGAGATGATGCGCACCGTCGAGGTGCCCCGGCTGTGATCACCATCCTGCTGCTCGCGGTGTTGGTACTGGTACTGGCCGCTTTGGGTCGCTTCCTGCACGCTTACCCGCATCGGCCGTTGCTGTATCTCTGCGCCGTGCCGGCCCTGTTGTCGGTGCTGCTGGTGTTGCTGGGCAGCGATCGGGTCCCGGCGGTCGTGATCCCCGTCCTGGGCCACGACTTTCACCTCCCCTGGCCATTGATTTTTGTCGACGCGCTGGTGGTTGGCCTGGCGATCGCGGACCTGGGGACCTTGCCGCGCCGACAAGATTTTGCGGTCCAGCGGCAGGTGGGTCAGATTGCTTCGATTGCCAAGGCACACCGCGTCACCTTGACCGTCAGCAATTTACGCCCACGGGAAACGATGGCCTGGATTCGCGACGACGTCGACCAGGACCTGGCCGCGCGGCCGGAAGATTTTATTGTGGTGCTGCAGCCGCACAGCCGTTCGACGTTGCATTACGACATGCGGCCCACGACGCGGGGTGCCTACCAGCTGGGTTGCGTCTTCCTCCGCGTCCGCAGCCGCTGCGGATTGTGGCAGCGGTTTCTACCGTACCCCTGCCCCAGCCAGATTCACGTCTATCCAGACATGAAGCAGCTGGGCGAGTACGCCCTCCTGGCCCGCACCAACCGGCTCGCCCAGATCGGCGTCCGGCGTGTGCGAAAGGTCGGACAGGACCACGATTTTGAACGCTTACGGGACTACACGCGCGACGACAATTTTAAGCACATGGACTGGCGAGCGACCGCGCGGCGCAACAAGTTGACGGTCAAGGATTACCAGTCAAGCCAGAGCCAGCGGCTGATCTTTCTGGTCGATTGTGGGCGGATGATGACCAACCTGGCCGGCGGGCTGAGCCTGTTGGACCATGCGCTGAACGCCATGTTGATGCTCAGTTACGTCGCCCTCCGCCAAGGGGACTCGGTCGGCCTGTTATGTTTCGCCGACCAGATAAGCCGCTACGTGCCCCCCCGGGGTGGCGGCAGCCAGATGAACCGGCTGCTGCACGCCTGCTATGACCGCACCCCACAGCTGGTCGAATCGCGTTACGACCAGGCTTTTCTCTACCTGGCCGCTCATTGCCGCAAACGAGCGTTGGTGGTCCTGATCACCAACCTGATTGACGAGGTGAACGCGAACCAAATCGAACGGTACCTGGGTTCGCTGGTCGGCAGGCATTTGCCCCTGGGGGTCATGCTCCGCGACCAGCACCTGTTTCAAGCCGTGGAGGGTCAGCCGGGTCGGAAGCTAGATATTTTTCAAGCGGGGGCGGCGGCCTCTATCCTCTCGTGGCGGCATCAGGTCCTGAGCGACTTGGAAAGCAAGGGGGTGCTCGCCCTGGATGTGTTCCCCGAAGAGATGACCGCACCCCTGGTCAACCGCTACCTCCAAGTGAAGGCTCGGCATTTGTTGTAAGCGGGCCCACAGCCGTCCCGGGAGGGTGATGGGGGCGACAGTACCCCGGCCGGTTGCCGTTGCCCGGCCTGCCCGTTTCGCTGACCTCTGGCCAACAGCACAGCCGAGATGCGCTGGTTGTCTGCCCCGGATTTCCGGCCAGCCGGCCGCTGTGCGACGGCCAGGCAAAGAGTCACCCCGGCTGACCAGGTCGTTGGTGAGAAATCCGGGCCAGGCCCAAGACGGTGGAAGCGGCTGTCGCCGCTGGGCGGCTGGTTTTTGATCGGATTCAGGTTCCTGGGGCTGGCGCTTGAGGCTGTAGCCTCTCGCCCTGGGGCGGCGGACGACCCGACCGTTCGTCCATCAAACGGTCTGGGGGCTGTGGAAAGGGCGAGCGGTTGCTTTACAGTTGGCTGCGGACTTTTTCGATGTTTTCCAGGACCGGCTTGCATTCCGATTTCCCCTGGCTGATCTCGTCGGCCTCGTTCAACAGCTGGCGGGTGTTTTCTTTTTGGCCGACCTTTAGATAGTTCTCGGCGATATCGACTAGCACGCTGCCCTGCAGGTAGGCGTTATCCTCGATCGAGCGGGCGATTGTGGCTGCCTCTTCCAGGGTTTCCAGGCCGGCCGCTTCGTCAGCCAGGGAACTGATCTGCTCGCGGCCGACCACCGCCAGCAAGCGGGCCTGGTCACCGGGGGCTTCCTCTTCTTTGGCCAGATCTTTCGCAAGGTCCATGACAGCGCGGGCTTCCTCCTGATCGTCCAGTTTTTTGTGTCCGTAGGCCACCCAGGACAGCATTTCGATGCGGACGTAGATGTCGGAGATCTCTTCCGACTGTTCCTGGGCAGACTCCAGGTCTTCGGCCGCATCGGATGTTTCTTCAATTTCTATTTTCAAGAGGGCCAGGTCGATCAGCAGTTCGGTTTTTTGGGCCGGGTCGTCGACCTCTTCCAGGGAGTCTTTAGCTTCTTCGTAGGCTTTTTCGCAGTATTCCTGATCTCCGGCCTGATACCACGCCGCGGCCAGATTCATGTACGCCCGCACCCGTTCGGCCGCCTCTTGTTCCAGGGGAATGTCCTGGGCGGCCTCGGTGCCCTTTCGCAGACAATCGAGGGCGCCCGACAGGTCGGCTGCAGTGACATATTTTTTTGCCACGTTGACCAGGGCCTCGCTGCGTTGAGCGGGATCCTGAATTGCCTGCGCCTCGTCTCGCTGCTCGGAAAGCGAAAGTCTGCCGCCACCACGATCGGAACTGCAGCCGCCGATCAGAATCGTACCCACAAACAGAAAACCGCAAATGGCCGCAACGCGCTCTCGCATATCTGGCTCACCTCCTACTTGGAAATTTCGCGTAAAACCCTCACAGGTTATTCAGTATACGGATTGGACGGTGCTTTGGCGAAGGCCACCCGGCGGCTCTCAGAAGAGGAATTCCAAGGGGCTCAGCCGAGCTTCCGTTGCCGCCATCAGCGCTTCTTCCGCCGTTTCGTCCTCGGCTTCGTAGGTGACCGAAAAACGCAGAAAGGCCCCGGCGTCATCCCAGGGAACGGTACAGATCGAATGCTGGCTAATCAGATACTGGCTGGCGGCTTCGGCCGAATCAAAAGTGGGCCCGCCCCGGACCCCCTTGGGGGCAGGCGTGTACAAAAAGTAGGTCCCGCCGGGCATCTGGCAGTCAAACCCGCAGCGGCGCAGCGTCTGGACCAGCCGCGTCAGCCGCCGCTGGTACTTCTGCCGCACGCGGCGCGGGATCTCGTCATTATCCAGCGCCGCGATGGCCGCCTTTTGGATGGCGATGAACTGGCCGGAGTCGGTGTTGTCTTTCACGTCCGCAAAGGCCTGCACGATCCGTTGGTGCCCACAGACCCAGCCCATCCGCCAGCCGATCATGTTGAATCCCTTGGAGAGCGAATGGACTTCGACACCCACCTCCTTGCCGCCCGGCACCGACAAAAAGCTCAAAGGCTGCTGGTCAAAGCTCAGCATGATGTGGGCGGCGTCCTGGATTACGACAACCTGGTTGCGGTGGCAGAAGTCGATGACCCGCTGAAAAAACTCGGGTGTCGCCGTTTTGCCGGTCGGACTGTTGGGGTAGTTCAACACCAGCAGCTTGGCCGCTCGGCAGACATCGGCCGGAATCGCATCCAGATCGGGAAAAAAGTCGTTTTCCGCCCGCAACGGCAACGCATAGACGTTGCCCCCAAAATACTTGCTGTAGGTGCCTGCCACCGGATAACCCGGCACGGTCATCAAGGTCACGTCGCCAGGATTAACAAAGGCTGCCGGCAACATGGCCAGTGCCGGCTTGGAGCCGATCGAGTGGTTGACCTCCATGTTTGGATCCAGTTGCACGTCAAAAATCCGCCCCATGAAACGCGCCACAGCCTGTTTGAATTCGGGGATCCCATTGTCCGCATAGCCCCGGTTTTCCGGCTTGTTGATCTGCTGGGCCATCACCTCCCGCACCGTCGGATCGGCCATCTCGTCGTTTTCACCGATGCCAAAATCGATCAAGGCGCGATCGGGATGTTCGGCCAGCGCCGTCCGCTTGGCACGCTTGATCTTTTCGAACTTGTAGATTTCCGTACCCTTCCCGTAGCCAGCGCCACCAATCCGCTCGGCAAACAGCTGTTGAAAATAAGGATCGCTCATCATTCCCCGCAACGCACCATTCCCCGCAACGCACCCAGAGAAATATCCGCCGTCAACGGCTATTTTTTGTGTCGTAACACTTTAGCCGAATGGTAGCCAAAGTCGAGAGACTTCAGTCGCTGGCCTTGGTGACCGCCGAGACGATCCGAATTCTCACAAATTCGGCTACATCAGGCCACGCCACCAGTCGGCTAGTTGTTGTGTTCACCTCTAGCCTACCGAACTGGGGCGCCGGTTTGAAGAGGCACCGCTGACCGGGTGGAGGGTCAGGTGACGCCTGTGCTGCCGCGGCTTAGAATGGCAGCCGTCACCGTGGGTCCCCTCAAGTGAGATTGCCGATGAACCTGGACGCGACTCCCCCCCGGCGGATCGTCTGCCTGCTGTCCAGCGCCACCGAAATGGTGTGCGCCTTGGGTCTGGGGGATCGCCTGGTCGCAGTCAGCCACGACTGCGATTATCCGCCCGAGGTGGCGACCAAGCGTCGCGTGACGACATGCCACATCCAGACGGCAGCCAGCAGCCGGCAGATCGACGCCCAGGTGCGGCAGGTCAGCCGTCAGGGCGGACCGTTGTACAGCCTTGACCAACAGGCTTTGGCCGCCTGCGAACCCGACTTGATTGTGACCCAAAAACAATGCGACGTGTGTGCCGTCGGATACCGTGACGTGCTGACCGCCGTGGAAGGCCTGGAGACCGCCCGCCCGATTCCCGTGGTAGCGCTGAACCCCACCTCGCTGGACGCCGTGCTGGCCGACATCCGCTTGGTGGGCTGTGCGGCGGGCTGTGAAGGCGCGGCAGACGCACTGATCGATTCGCTCAGCCGCCGCATCGCCGCCGTCAAGCGGCGAACGGATCGGCTGTCGGCGGCCGACAGGCCGCGGACCGTCATGATCGAATGGATAGATCCGCTGATCTTAGCCGCGAATTGGGTGCCGGAATTGTTGCAGCTGGCGGGGGGCGCTTGCCCGTTGGTGACGGGCGGTCGCCACAGCTGCTACACGGCCTGGAAGGAGGTGCGGGAATTCGATCCCCAGGTTATCCTTGTCAGCCCCTGCGGCTTTGATCTGGATCGGACGGTCCGCGAGGCGCGTTTTCTTTCCGGCCTGGAGGGTTGGTCGGATGTGGACGCCGTCCGCAACGGTCGCGTACTGGCGGTGGATGGGAATGCGTACGTCAATCGCAGCGGGCCCCGCCTGGTGGACACCCTGGAAATCATCGCTCACCTCCTCCACCCCCGCCTTTTCCCGGTCCCGCCGACTGTTTCCTGCCCGGCAGATGCCTGGTGTCTGATATAATTCCATCGGACTGCTTGTCGTTCTGCTTGCCGGCGGCGTTGGCTGGTGAAATTCCGGCTGAAGCCTTCGCCTGCCAGCAACAAATCCTGCCGGGAGCCTCTGCATGACCGATTCGCTTGACGCTGCCGCGCGTCTTCTTGATGGAACAGGGGGCGATGCCGTCAGCCGGCGGCAGTTTCTGGTGACCGCTGCGGTGGCCGCCGGCGGGCTGCCGATCCTGCCATCGCCGGCGTTCGCCGCCGCAGCCGATCCGGCCGTTACGAGACCGTTACCGGCTGCCGAGACGGTGGTCAGGCGGTTGTACGAGTCGCTGTCTGCCCAGCAACAACGGCAGGTTTGCTTTGATTGGGACTACCGACACCCGCGGCGCGGCCTGTTGCGGACCTACATCTCCAACAACTGGAACGTGACGCGGCCCAGCATTAACAGCGAGTTTTTTAGCGGCCCGCAGCGAGCGATGGTTCGTGAGATCTTCGAGGGGATCATCCAGCCCGACTGGCATGGCCGGATCGATCAGCAGCTGAAGGACGACGCGGGCGGTTTTGGCAATCGGCAATCGATCGCCATTTTTGGCCAGCCGGGTGAGGATAAGTTTGAATTTGTGATGACGGGCCGACACATCACGCTGCGTTGTGATGGGAATTCGGCCCAGCACGTGGCGTTTGGAGGCCCGATCTTCTACGGCCATGCCGCGGGCGGTTTTCACGAAAAGGCAGACCATCCGGGCAACGTTTTCTGGCCTCAGGCGGTGGCTGCCAACAAGGTATTCGAAATGCTGGACGGGCGGCAGCGAAAAATGGCATTGGTGGACCGTTCTCCGCGGGAGAGCGCCGTCGGTTTTCGCGGTCCCCAGGGGCCGCGGCCGGGTATCCCGGTCAGCGAATTGTCGGCCGACCAGCGGGAGGAAGTGCAAAAGGTGCTGCGGAAGCTGATCGAGCCCTACCGCCAGGACGATCGCCACGAGGTGCTGCAGTGCCTGACAGCCCAGGGGGGCCTGGAGGCTTGTGGGCTGGCCTTCTACCGCGAACCTGATCTAGGTGGTGATCGTGTGTGGGACAACTGGCGCTTGGAGGGCCCGGCCTTTGTGTGGTACTTCCGCGGCGCGCCGCATGTGCACGTCTGGGTCCACGTGGCGGATCGCCCCGGCGTCAGCTTGAATGCCTGATGATGAGAATCTTCTTGTGGATATTGTTTGCCAGCCTGCTGCCCAGCTGGGACGGGCTGGCTGAAGAAGACTGGCAGCCGGCGGTCGGGGTTGATGTGCGGGAGGTTGCCCGCTGGCCGACCGATCAGGTGGTGCTGCACGACGGGCGGCGGCTGGAGGGCTTGATTCGCCAAGCGGACTCGCGGCGGGTGGAACTGGTCGAGGTAGGACGCAAGCCGGGCCGGCCGATGTACCTGCTGGTCCGCTGGATTGATCGCGAAGAGATTGCCCAGATTCAGCGGCTGGATACGGTGGAGCGCCACGAATTGCAGCGGCGCATTTTTGCCTTTCGCAAACGAACCAAAATTGCCGCCGCCCTCCGGCAGCAGATCCACCTGACCGTTCGCAGCCAGGATGATGTTGAGCACCTTCACTACGAGGGCCCCTGGTTCACCCTGGACAGCACGGCGGACGAACCCCTCACGCGGGAGGTGGTCGTGCGGGTCGAACAGATGATGGCGGGGTTTCGCACCTTCATCCGGCCGCAGCACGAGCCACCGTCGCCGCCGCGGATCGTCCTGCTGAACACCCAGCAGGAATATCTGGCTTTCCAGCAGCGGGCCGCGCTCCGCATTGAACATGCAGCTTATTTCGATGTGCAGAAAAACGAAATCATTGCCGGTGGGGAATTAGCGGCCCTCAGCCAACGCCTGGAGGAGATACGCCAGCACCACCGGCAACTGCGGGAAAAATTAGAGCAGCGGGATGAGCAGTTGCAGACGATCCTGACCCGGCTGACCCACCAGCTGCGGGAGGCGGGTCACGATGAAGACGTGATTCGCGACTTGCGCAAGGCTGCCAGGAGCGAGTGGAAACGGAAGCTGCGCGAGCCGAAAGAGGCGGCCATTCGTTTGGCGGAACGCGAAAATGAGGCGATTGTTCAGGAAAAGTTTCGCGTGTTGTACCACGAAGCGTTCCATGCCTATCTGGAGAACTACGTCTTCGACCGAACCAGGTACAAGGTGCCCGCCTGGCTGAACGAGGGGCTGGCTCAGGTCTTTGAGAGTGGCCTGCTGGATGCGGGGCTTCTGCGGCTGGATGCCCCCGATCCGACGCGCCTGGCATCCTTGCAAAGGGAACTGCGAGGCCCCCAGGTGTTGCCGCTGGTAGAACTGATCACCGCCCCCGCTGAAGAGTTTCTTGTCCAGCACGGCGAGCAAGCACGTCGCTCGAATCGACTCTACCTCTACTCCTGGGGCCTGGCTTTCTATTTGATTTTCGAAGGCCGCACGTTGGATAGCGAGGCTTTGGATCGTTACCTGAAAATCGACTCGCAAATCCACGACCCGGTCCGACGTTTTGAAGCGATGGTCGATATGCCCCTGGACAAATTCGAAGCCCAGTGGCGGCAGGCCATGTTGCAGTATCGCTCGTAAAAAAACAGCGAAGATGCCGGACGTTTGTCCGCCATGTTAGCTCGCGTCTTTCACCAGCCGTCGCACGGCAGACGGCCTGAGGGAAAATCGGGGCGAGCGGTTTTTTGACGCTCGATTTTCAAGCAGCGAAAACGCACTCCGAGTTTTGGCAATGCCTACCCGTGCTGAAAGTCTGGGCGACTCTGGCTGCCGCGGCATTGCAAAAATTCAGGCTGGCGGTATTCCAGCTCCGATTCGAAAACGTCTATTTCCCCCACACGCTCAACTATCTCAA
Organism: Planctomycetales bacterium; assembly: GCA_011772275.1. Classification (GTDB taxonomy): domain Bacteria; phylum Planctomycetota; class Planctomycetia; order Pirellulales; family UBA7805; genus CS4-C045. Next base: position 31,311 of record WVZU01000039.1, read on the forward strand.
AGCGCGCATCCCAACCTGCCATTCTCCCACCACGCAGAGACCAACCGGGAGGGCGGATTTGCGACCCGCCGTCGGAGGGACTGCAGGTTTTCCACGGCGAGACAGACCCGCAGTCAATGATCGACCGGGTCGGAGGCCTGCGGCGCGTCTGCGGGGGTGTTGGCGGACACTTCTTCGACCGTGTGCAACAGCTGACTGCAAATTTCTTCCAGGCGGGTCGCCGATTCGATCTTGGCCCCGGCCGAATCGGTGACGTAAAAGACGTCGACGACCTGGTCCAGCTGGGTGCCGATTTTGGCGGTGGTGACAGATAGTCCCTGGTCGTGCAGCTTGCGAGCAATCGCGTACAACAGACCGGTCCTGTTGGGAGCAAAAATTTGCAGGATGGTCGCATCGTGAGAAGTGGTGTTGTCATACACCACGCGGACCGGAAGGGGGGACAACGTTGAGGCAGTTGGGCGGTTGGCTTGCCACCGTTGGCGAAAACGAGGTACGCCGTCACCGGTGCGGAGAGCGGCCACCAGGCCGTCCGCGATTTGATCGATCCGCTCGGCAGTCGGGCGACTGGCATATTCGGCATCCACAACGTGAAAGCGGTCCAGCACCAGGCCATGCGCCAGGGTATTGATCTGGGCAGAGAGGATTTCCAGTCCTGCGCCGGTCAGGGCGCCGGTCAGCTTGTGGAAGATGCCCGTGCAGATCGATTCGTAAGTGCAGACCACGAACTCCAAAAAACCGTGATCGCCGCAGACCTCGCCCCATGCCAGGGCCTCGCCGGTTGCCAGCCCGTGAGCCTGCTGCAGCGTGGCGGCGATCGTTTCCGGCGGGGTTCCCCGCAGGTAGGCGGGCGGCAGGGCGGCGACCTGATCGGCGTACCAGGCCTGATCGGGTTCGAATTTCAGCTGGGCCGTGACCATGCGGCGACAACGCACCAGTTCCTCCCGGCTGCTGCGCAGCGGATCTTCGCTGGAGAGACGTTCCATCGTCCGTTGAAACAGTTGGGTCAGCAGCTGCACTTTCCAGTCATTCAGCACGCCGGGTCCTACCGAGGCCAGGTCAGCCGCCGAGAGGATGTACAACATTCGCAGGACGTCTGGCGACCCGACTTCCAGCACCAGCTGCAATACGACCTGTTCGTCGTTGATGTCCCGCCACAAGGCGAGGTGTGTCATCAGGAGATGTTTGTGGACCAGGAACTGTAGCTGTTCCCGTTCGTGGGTGGGCAACCCCAGCCGTTCTGCCGTTTCCGCGGCGATCCGCCGACCGACCTCGCTGTGATCCTCGGTATAGCCTTTGCCCAGATCGTGCAACAGCACTGCCAGATGCAACACGTGTTTGTTTTGGATCGCACCGTAGACTTCACCCAAAGGCCCGTCGTCGCGAGCGAACGACGTGGCAGATTCCAAGGTTCTCAGGCAATGTTCGTCCACCGTGTACTTATGGTACTCGTTAAACTGCAGCAACCCGCGCGCTCGACGAAAGGCCGGGATAAACTTTTCCAGCACCTGCAATTCGTGCAGGCGATTCAGGATGCGGAACAATTGGGGGGGGCGGGAGAGGAGCGACAAAAAGCGGTTGGCCGTTTCCGGGGAGATCTCCGCGGGCGCTCGTGCCGCCGCTTCCCGCACCGCTTCCCACGTTTCATGCCCGATCCGTTTGTCGTATTGCGTAGCCAGCTCGGCCAGCCGCAACGCTTCGCCAAAATCATTCCGCAGTTTCCGCAGGCCGTAGGGGGTGGCCACGATCCGATACGGGCCAACTCGATATTCTTTATCCAGGCGGTGGCTCAACAAAGTACCCACCAGGCCGGCCACCCATAAAGGACGATCGGCGTTCGCGCGGAACCGAGCCGAAATGTAGCGGACATTTCGCGTGTAGCGGAAATATTCCTGCATGAACTGTTCCACAGGCAGCAGGCCGTCCTGGTGCGTAAAGCCAAACAGCTCGGCCAATCGCATTTGTTCGGCTCGGTTCAGCCGATCCTGTACTTTGCCGGCTTGGAAATGCAATTCATTACGAATCCGTAACAGGTATTCAGTGGCCCCCCGCAGCTTGTCCCGTTCGTCCTGGCTCAGCGCCCCAACCAAAAATAGCCCGTCGGGATCGGTCGTGCCGTAGCAGCAGAAGCCGATCCAACGCACGAGTTGGATGTCGCGGAGGCCGCCGCGCGAACGTTTGACATTCGGTTCCAGCAGGTAGACCGTTTCGCCGTATTGCTGCCGTTCCTCACGCCGTTCGGCGTCGATCAGCGGTAGCAGAAATTTGGCGCGACGCGCTGCGGTCACGGAGAGCCTTTTGAGGAACTTGCGCGTGATCTCCTCCTCGCCGGCCAGATGTCGTGCGTCGGTCAAAGAGGTGAGGATTTGGGGATCTTGTCGAGCCAGGCGGATAGCCTCCTGGGGCGTACGAACGCTCTGCCCCAGGATCATCCGGGTATCGCAAATGTCGCGCACCAGGCGTTCTGCCAGACGGGCGATCTGGCGGTGGACCGTCGGACGGTAGAGGATCATCAGGTCGACGTCGCTGAAGGGTGCCATCTCGCGGCGGCCGTAGCCGGCGTGGGCTACCAGGGCGACATGTTTCTCCACCATCTCTCGCTGTTCGGCCCCCGGCGGCCCGTACAGTTCCTCCAGCGCCAGTTGAAACAGCTGCAGCACGACCGTGTCGACCAGCTCGGTCAGCCGGGCACAGACCTGGATACCAGGCGAACCCTGCTGGTGTTGCTGCCGCAGCAGGTTGCGGCCCCGCTGGAGTTGCTGTTGAGCGGCAAGTACGGCGGATCGTAAATTCGTGCCGGATTCCATCGGGAAGATCGGGAGAGAAAGCCCTGGGTCCAGAAGACGGCGGGCGCTGGGGGCAGCCTCCGTGCATACCCTGAGCGCCCGCCTATATTATAGACCGCGGGGTGAGATGAATCAGAGCGCCGCTTCGCCCGTTTCTCCCGTACGAATACGAACCGTGTCGGTCAGTTCCGAAACAAAGAGCTTGCCATCGCCGATCTGGCCGGTTTGCGCGCTGCGCATGATGGTGTCGATCACCGTTTGCAGGCTGTCGTCCGCCACCACCACTTCCAGCTTGACCTTCGGCACGAAGTCGACCGCATACTCGGTTCCGCGGTACATCTCCGTATGACCTTTCGACCGTCCGAACCCGCGGACTTCGGTAATCGTCATCCCGGAAACGCCCTGTTCCGAGAGGGCGTTCTTCACATCTTCGAGTTTGAAATGACGAATGATCGCTTCGACTTTTTTCATCGCATACTCCTCAAACGCAGCAGCGTTTTAACTAAACAAAGATGTAACCTTCTTCCCCGTGTTGGGTCAGGTCCAGCCCTTGAACTTCGTCTTCCTGGGATACGCGGAGGCCCATGATGGCATCCAGTACCTTGAGGATGATAAATGTCGCCACGAGGGCAAACACCCAGGTCACGACGACGGCCACGACCTGGCCGATCAGAATCCGCGTTTCGCCCTCGATCAATCCCAGCGGCCGGCCGTTATCGATATCCCAGCAGGCACGGGTGGCGAAGACGCCGGTCAACACGGCGCCCAGGGTGCCCCCCACCGCGTGGACCCCGAAGGCGTCCAGCGAGTCGTCGTACCCAAAGCTGCTCTTCACCGCCCCGCAGGCAAAGTAGCAGACGACGCCAGCCGCGGCCCCCATGATCAAGGCCGGCATGGGGTTTACAAAGCCGGCGGCGGGCGTGATGCAGACCAGGCCCGCCACGGCGCCCGAGGCCG
>WVZU01000341.1:0-2044 GCA_011772275.1 Planctomycetales bacterium
CCGCTTTTCCCGCAGCCGATGAAACTGACGTTGGATCAACTGGTCCGCTACAGGATCGTCTCGGGGAAAGTAGCGGCCCAGGGCAACGAGGTGATAGGCAACCTGGCCGTTGAACGGCACGCCCACCGAGGCCACGATCGGCGTCAGGTCACCGTGGGGAGTACGGTGGCCGTTGACGTCGGTGATGTGGTAGTCATCGCGCAGCAGTTGGGTCACCAGTTGGGTGACGTCTGACCGCACCCGGCTTTGGTCTGCGGGCGGCAAGTCGTCGTAGGCAAATCGCAGCAGGGCGGCGTAGCCGAAGGCCAGCTGGTTGTAGGTCCCCTTGGCCGGGCTTGCCAACAAGAAGAACGTTTCACCGGCCGGGGACCGGTAACGGTACAAGCCGAATTTTTTAGCTTCATGATCGCGGAGCGGCGTGTCTTGCGGCACCACGCAGCGGGCGTAACAGCCCAGCCGACCCGTCACGGTGGTATAGAAGCGCAGCCCGTCCAGCAAGGTGCGGATCCGCTGCAAGGTCTGTTCGTTCCGCGTGACGGCATATTGGTAACAAAGCCCCGCCAGCAGGGCCCCGTTCCAGGTGGAAGTGTCCGATCCGATCTGCGGCGCGGGCCGCGGCCCCTGCTGACCCGGCAGGGCCACTCGATTGGCAATCTGCCCGTAAGCGGTCAAGTGGTAGCGCCACAACAGCCACTCGAAGAAATCCGCTTTTACTGCCAGGGGCACATTCCGGTAGTCGTCTCCGTAGCGAGCCTCCAGCCAAGCCGTGTAGCGCCGCAAGCTTTCGATCGTGAAATCATCCGCCTGCGGTCGGCCAGCCAGGACATGATTGGGGGGGAGGAGTGGCTGAGCGGCACCCAGCTGGGCAGTCCCGAAGGCCAGCATCACCAGCGGCCGCCAGAGGGCAAGGGCAGGCGACCAGCCACAACAAGCACGGCCAGGACGAGTGGTCATCCGACACTGCCTCACGCGCTACGCCGCTGGTCCCCGCGCCAGCTGCTTGACAACCCCCTCTAAAAAAACCGCCAGCCGGTCGGCCAGCGTCAAGGCTTGCTGTTGTTCTTCCAGGAAATCCTTCGCGCTGCCGGGGCGGCGGATCAGGGCACCGGTGGCGGCGCCCAACCGGCCGGCCAGGCTGGCCTGACGCCTTACCGCCTTACGTTCCCGCAAGCCCCGGTCCTCGATCGCGTATTGTACGATTTTGATGACCAGGCAACGGACATCCTGGCCACGACACACTTCCGCCACGGCCAGGGACGTCGTATCGGCGGCCAGGGCGTCATGCTGCTGGCCCAACTGGGCGCGCAGGGCCGGCTGGTCCAAGTCCCTGTCCGTCGTCAGTAAACGTCCCGTGCGGACAACGGGACGCTGCTGGCTGCCGGAAGTCGGCAGCTGGACATCGATCGACAGTCGCCGGCCGGCCGGATCGCTGATGCTATTGGCCACGAGCACGTCGCCCCGCTGCAGCCCCTCCTGCAGCGCCGTGCAGAAGCCGGCCGCGATGATCCAAGCGGGCGCGTGTCCTTCGATCAGGGCCCGCGTGGCGGCCGCCGCCGCTTTCGGGTCGGTACGGACCACGGCCACACGTCGACCGCCAAGACCTCCTTCCACCACCGTCCAGGTCCCCTGCGTCGTATAGGCTGCTCGTAAACGGTCCACCACACCACCCGCCTCGGCCTTGCTGGAAAACACCAGGCCCACGTGGCAGCGATCCCTTTTCTGCGGATCCGCCGCATCGGTGTCCGGCTGTCGGGCCTTTACCGCGGCATCCCGGGCGGCACGACCCAGTTGCCCCGCCGCCTGTTCCCGTAACCAGTTTCGCAGTAGATGTTGCCAGACCATGGTTCGCCAACCGACCGCTACGACAAAAAGCTAAATCACCCTTTTCCTGTTTGCAGCGGGCACCAGGGGCTTTATGGGGATTTTGACCAGGAGGCCACAACGCGGCATTCGGCCGCAACCAAAACATCCAAATTTTGAACAGCAGCAAACAGCGTCCACAGAGGCCATGACCATGCTCTGTTTGCTCTTGGAATTGGAAGTT
>WVZU01000341.1:2076-2348 GCA_011772275.1 Planctomycetales bacterium
CGAAAAAATGGGCCAGGAATCGTGGCTGGGCTTTCGAGTCGGTTGTGTCCAGCGGACCGCTGACCTTGTCGCGGCTGACAGCCCCCGACGATCGATTGCTGATTGTTGATTGTTGATTGTTGATTTTTGAAGTGAAAAGTCAGGTTGCGTTTTTTTCCACTTCGTGGTGAACAGAAGGAAGTAAAGTCAACAAAGGACATGACTATTCTCTGGGTGCATTACACGGATTGTAATTGTTTGGCAGCATGCGAGTATGCGTTGGAGCCGGTTAG
>WVZU01000341.1:2419-2695 GCA_011772275.1 Planctomycetales bacterium
CCGGCGAGGCCCGTTTACGGGCCTTCTGGCCGTGGCGGCTTCCGCCCTGGCGATCACGCATGGTGCTGCTTGATTTCGTGTTGTTCCTCTCCGAGTCATCCCAGGCTAAAGCCACACAGCACAAAGCCCCGTAAACGGGGCTCGACACATTTTTTTACCCGATCTCAACCTCGTGCTAAAGCACGAGGCTATTCGCATGAAGCCAGAAAAGCACGGGGCTGCTGACATGAAACCGGAAAGGCTCGCGTGTGCGACAACTACCAGTTGCTGCAATCG
>WVZU01000341.1:2722-4646 GCA_011772275.1 Planctomycetales bacterium
CTTCTCTGTTTTCTCGGTTACCTCATGTTCAAAAAATGCCCGCACCAGGCGCAGACTATGATAGTTTGCAGTGCCAAGGCCATCCCGCCGCGCCGGGATTCACTCTATCTACTGCTCGCCCAACTCACCCGGCCACCAGCCCATGAAAACGATGACTTCCGCCATCCCTGCCTCGCTACCTACCTGAAGAGCGGCCAAACGCCGCCTCGACCAAATTCAAAAACCGGCAGCCGAGGCACCGGAAGGACTTCGAAACGACGGAATCCAAGCATACCATGCCTGGTGGGCTCCGTTGTCTGTTGTTCAACATGTTCATCTTCTTGTGACACCCAACCGATCGCTGCAATTGGCCTAGGTGTGTTACGAAACAACAAGGTGTTTCGCATGGGGGTGCCGGCCCGCGCGTCCGGCAACGCACCGCGATAGCTCACGTCCAGGCCCCCCCTTCCGACGGCCCACCAACTGCCGGGATGCCGTCGGGTACCGATGGCCTGGCAACAGGCAGTCACGATACGGACAGCCAGCCAGCCAGCCCTTTAGGCGGGCACGTCCACCCCCCCGGCCACCCGCAGCGGGGGGACCGGCAATCTGCGGGCGCCACGCGTCTTATTATTCTCGTCGGCCGCCCAATGGCAAAGCGCCCGCAGCACGCGGCACTGCTGTTGCAGCCCTGCGGGGCAGTCTGCATCCAAGAGAAAATCGACGGCGTGGCCGACCTCTTCCTGGCCGGCCAGTCCGGCGGCCACCAGGCTATCCACCACGGCCGCAGTCGCCTCGACACACACCGGACCCTCGCCCGGAATGTACTTGGGATCAAGCTGCGGAAGTTCCCCCCAGCCACCCTCCGGTTGCTGGTGCGCGACAAGCCAATCCGTGGCAGCCTGACAAGTTGCCGCTTGACACGATACGCCCACGCCAATCAAAGCGGCCAGTGCGTTCGCCGTTGTTTCGACCGCGTTGGTAGACACGAGCGGGGTTGAACCATGATGGACGCGATCGGCAAATCGACCATCGGCAAGCTGCACGCGCTTCAAAAAATCGACAGCCCGATCGACCCCCGGCGAGCCCACCCGATACCCGGCCGCGCCGAGGGCCTGCAGCACCAGGGCCGTCAGCCCGACCTGGCTGCTGGCCAACCACCGTATCGGCCGGCGGTCGGTACGGCCCGCCGACCATCCCCCGTCCGACCGCTGGCTTTCCAGGAGCTGCGTCTTGAGCCGCTGTTGCAGATCGTGAGCTGAGGCCAACAATCCCGCCGGGGTGCGATCCACGTCCTGCTGCCGTGCATCGTGGCTGCAAATCTGCACTTCCGGTGGCAACTGCCGGGATTCGTGGTCATCGCTGGAAAAGGTCGCATTCAGGGCCATGAAGGTCCAGGCGGACTCGGCGATCGAACGGGGCGGCCTTGCTACCAGGCAGTCCACGGCCGAACGCATGGCGGCCGAACGCATGGTCAGACCGCTGCGGGCCAGCGCGACGACGGCCATCGCCGTATCGGCGGTCTCCGCAACGTGGAGGTCGGTCCCAAATCCGTCGGCTGCCGAGTTCGCCCACCGCGGACGCATCCGCCGCAGTACGAAATTCCTGTTGCGTATGCGGCCGGCGGAATCGCAGGACAGCGCCAGCCAGGCCCACATGGCGGCCCTCTCGTCGAGGCGTTCCAACCCATCTTTTTCCACTCGGGCGGCCCGCAACCGGCGAACCAGCCCAGCCCGCAGTCTTCGCGTTCGCCACCGATGTGCCGTGTGGACCAGACGTGCAATCGTTCCGCTGCCTGGCGGCCGCAACAGCCGCCTGACCAGCATGAATCCGGCCGACCCGAGCCGACAGACCAGGACGTTCTTCCGCCAGTTATCTTTTTCACGGGCCTCTGCCTTCAGCAGTTCCCGAACCACACCCGGTCGGCCAGACGTTGACTGGCCTG
>WVZU01000026.1 GCA_011772275.1 Planctomycetales bacterium
GCTCAGCAGCGACTGGCAAGAAATCGAGGCTCAACCGCTGCCTGGCCAGCCAAAGCGTACGGCGACCCCCGTCCGCTCCCCACACGCCCCGCGGCCATCTCATGCCGGGCCAGCCAGGGCAACCGCGGCGAATTCCACCTCCCCCCACCCCCCCACCAGCGTCACCCCACCGCACCGGTGTCCAAACCGTTTCTTTTCCTCCGCTCAGGTGCTACACTGAAAAGAGCGTGGGAATACCCTTGGATCCTGCCCGGGCGGATATCGGCCCGCCTGGGCGAGCGGACGGCAGCTGGCTGGCCAATTCGGACCGTGGGGACACAACCGTGTCAGAGCACAATCTGCAGCGACTCGAAACGCTGTCCGAGCGGACGTTTCCGTTGCTGGAGGACGGGACGGCGATCCGGTCGGCACGCCGCGCGGTGTGGCGACGGGTGGGGGAGTTTTGTACCGTCTTTGCACTCTGCTGTGCCGTCAGTCTCTGGTATGTCTACATGCGGCCGGCGATTTACGAGAGCACGGCCATGCTGCAAATCATCCCCCGCAATTCCGGCTTTATAGGTGCTCGCCCAGACACCACGGATGCCAACGATGTCAACGTCCAGCAGCATATCGCGGCTCACCCTTCGGTCACGTCCCGGGCCCGACAACAAGTCGACGAAAAGCTGACAACCAGCGACGCTGCCACGGAACCGAACCCTGCCGATCTTCCTGCTCTTATGTCAGCCACCATCCTGGAAGGCACGGACGTCCTGGAATTGCGAGCGGAAGGTTCTCAAGCTGAGCAACTTTCGCTGCTGGTCGATGCGTGGATCGACGTCTATCTCGCTTCACATCAAACGGCTGAAAAAGCTGCCATGCCCACCGCCAACGCGGCCCTGCGCAAGCAGCTTGAGGAACTGGAGTCGCGTGTCAAGAAAAACCGCGAATCACTGGCCGATTTCCGTGAGACACACAACATTGAATCGATGCAGCGCGAAGAAAACCACGTGCTCAAACAATTGAAAGGGCTCAGCGAAGCGCTAAACAAGGCTCAAGACGAGCAGCGTGTCGCGGCAGCTCAGCTGAAAACCATCCAGGAGAAACTCACCCGAGGCAAGTTTGTGGGCGAGCCAGAGGACCAGGCCGTAATCGACGAAATGGAACTGGCTGCCGATCAGTTGCAAGATATCATCCTGCAGCGCCGACAACTATTGACATCGGCCGCCTTTGCTCGCGACGAAACAGCGCAAAAAGCTAAAAAGCAATTAACGGCACTGAACGAACTGATCGCCCGAAAACGCGCCCTGGTCGTTGAAAATGCCTTTGACGAAGCCGAAATTGAACTGGCCACCAGCCGTCAGATCAGCGAAGCTACGAAAAAAGAGCTTGCCGAATACCAGCAGAAGGCTGCGGAATTCACCACGCGGTTTGCCGAACACGAGGCGCTGGTCGCTGAACTCAACCAGCTGGAAAAACTTTATCGAGCGTTAAAAGAAAAACTGGTTCACACCGAAGTCATTCGGGACGTGCTGCCGCCAGAGGTGACCGTGCTGCAGTATGCCAGTATCCCGCAAGACCCGATACGCCCCTTTTATCGCCGCGACGCCGCCATCGCCGTGGCCGGCTCGCTGCTGTGCGCACTGATCG
>WVZU01000245.1:0-810 GCA_011772275.1 Planctomycetales bacterium
GAACACTCTTAACCGAACACTCTTAACCGAACACTCTTAACCGAACACGCTTAACCGAACACGCTCACCCCCCCGTGCTCAACCGTTCTCCACAGGCCCAACCATCGCGCGCCATGCCCCTCTTTTAGGGACTATTCCCTTTCCCAGCTCAGCCCGTGCCGAAAGGCTTGGCGACTTTCGCTTCGGCCCGCCGGGGGGGTCGTCAGCCGCCAGGCAGTACCCACCCCCTTTCCCCGCCAGACCCTCGTTCCTCAAGAACCTGCCCGTCGCCGCCACGCTTCAATCATCGGACGTTGAACCTGAATGTCATGTGCGAGGTTGGCCCGCAGGGCCTGGAGCTGCTCTTCGCTGGCCGCCGCCATGAGTTCGTGTTCGCAAAGCGGAGCATCCTCAGACAATGCCTGGCCATCGGTGACGTCGGCCCAGTAATAGATCCGATCGCCGGCGTCATAGGCACCACCCACCCGGCACTCCATCCAGGCCAGACACTCCCGCAGAAGGGGTGCGCCTGTCGCACCCCTTCGCACGCTGAGATTGGCCAGTTTGTCCCGGTCTCGCCCGGAACCGATGGCAAAGTTCAGGGCCACGTCGGTTTGATCGGGACACAGCAAATGCACAGCAAAGCCTTGGGAAGCATCGATCAGGTCACGAGTAAAGTGATTGGCCGCGATGCCGATCAGCACCATCGGAGCGGCCGGGTCGAGTGACGCTTGGGAAACGTAAGTCGCCAGCAATCCGCCCCGTCGATCGGTATCGGCGGCCGTGACCACCCAGACTTCCCGATTTAGCCGGCGAAACACGCCGTCAACT
>WVZU01000245.1:875-1195 GCA_011772275.1 Planctomycetales bacterium
CAGCTGAAATCGCCGCGCAACCCACCACGGGCACCCTGGGATCGCACCCCGCCTGCCGCCTCGGTCGCATGGGCAACACGTCCAACACGGTCTGCGACCCGCCGCGGGAAGGCGGCTGCGATGTGTGCGGGGACGGCGGCGGACGAAACCCTGACCGAGCATAAGAGAAGGGCGACCAGAATGTAAAGGAGAGTACGCATTTGAGGCTGTTGGCTATCCATGATGATGCCCGATTGACGAGCGGATTGGCGACCCAGACGGTAGTGATGGCAGGGGGGGCTCGCCCACCAGGGTCCCGCCCGTTGCCATCCGGCCCGCCT
>WVZU01000276.1:0-1513 GCA_011772275.1 Planctomycetales bacterium
AGCACCACGCGTGATCGCCAGGGCTGAAGCCGCCACGGCCAGAAGGCCCGTAAACGGGCCTTGCCGGTGGGATGATGGACATCATCACCCCGGCATAAATGCCGGGGCTCAGAGCGGGGGTGGCTTGCTCTTTAAAATGTGATCCATGTGTTATTTGAGTCTAACCGGCTCCAACGCATACTCTCATGCTGCCGCACCCTGGCGACCGGGGGCCACCCCAGATTTCTCACAAACGGTCGCCGGCGGGGAAGTTTGGAAGCCATCCAGGCCAGGCGGTTATCGAGCCGCTTTGGGGATGCGGTCGTAGGTCCGAAAGCTGAAGGGAAACGGGTTGTTTTCGTCGGCAGCCTGCCGCTGGTCTTCGACCAGCTGCCAGTCGGCTTCGTCAAACGGGGGAAAGAACGTGTCCCCTTCGATCGTGGCGTGAATCTGTGTGATGTACAGACGATCGGCACGCGGCAAGGCCAGTTCGTAGATCGACGAGCCACCGATCACGAAAATTTGTTGTTCATCTCGACAAAGTCGCAGGGCCTCGTCCAGGCTCGCCACCACCTCGACACCCTCGGCACGAAATGCCCGGTCGCGGCTGATCACCATCGAGCGTCGCTGGGGCAGCGGCCGGCCGATCGATTCGTAGGTCTTGCGCCCCATGACAATCGCGTGCCCGGTCGTCAGCCGGCGAAACCGGCGCAGATCGGCAGAGATGTGCCAGGGCAACGTTCCGCCGCGACCGATGATCCGGTTTGCGGACATGGCCACGATGATCGCCAGCCCCGGTGGCCGCTTTGCGTCCATGCCATCCCCTCCGATCGCTCTGTTTTCCGTCCAAACTTCCCCTGCCCAAGGCCTGTTCTACACGCTGACGCTGGCCTTGATATGCGGATGGGGATCGTAATCGATCAGCCGGAAGTCTTCGTAGGTGAAATCGAAGATGGAGTTCACGGCCGGATTCAATTCCATCGTCGGCAGCAGCCGCGGTTCCCGCGACAGTTGCAGCCGCGCTTTGTCCAGATGGTTGTTGTACAAATGCGCATCGCCAAAGGTGTGAATGAACTCGCCCGGGACCAGCCCGGTCACCTGAGCGACCATCATGGTCAGCAAGGCGTACGACGCGATATTGAAGGGGACTCCCAAAAACACATCGGCACTGCGCTGATACAACTGGCAGGACAACCGGCCTTGGGCCACGTAAAACTGGAAGACCATGTGGCAGGGTGCCAGGGCCATGCGGGGCAGGTCTGCCACGTTCCAGGCGCTGACGATTAATCGTCGCGAATCGGGGTTTGCGCGGATCTGAGCGATCACTTGGGCGATCTGATCGATGTGGCTGCCGTCGGGGGCGGGCCAGTTACGCCACTGGTAACCGTAAACCGGTCCCAGCTCGCCGTCGGCGTCCGCCCATTCGTCCCAAATGGTGACCTTGTTCTCGTGCAGGTAGGCGATACTGGTTTCGCCGCGCAGAAACCACAACAGCTCGTGGATGATGGACCGTGTGTGCAACTTCTTGGTGGTC
>WVZU01000276.1:1632-15106 GCA_011772275.1 Planctomycetales bacterium
TCCTGCTTTCTCAAGTGTTCAATCCGTTCCTGCTTGAGCCCCAGATTTTCCAGGGCCGCAGCGATCCGCTCCCAGACCTTTTCGCGTCGTTTGCCTTCGGCCAGGTACAGTTCCGTAACCAATTCACCAAGCCGCTGCAGCGCGATCGCTTCGCGATTCTTGTAATAGTCCTTGATTACGCGCTGCTGGTAGGGGGATCGCTCTTTCACGAAAAAACCGCCTGGGCGCAGGAGGACAAGTGGCTGACAATGCGTCGGCCTCTAAACGTATTCGATCGGTGGCAGAGCGACAATAGCGCGGCCGCCGGCCAGCGGAAATGGACGAACAACGACAATTCATGGTTGGCTTGCGCGTGACCAGCCTGTGGACCATGGCCAGTCGCGTGCTGGGCATGGTGCGCGACATGGCCACGGCCGCCTTGCTGGGAATGTCGGCCGGTGGCGTGATGGACGCCTTTGTGATCGCCTTCCGCATCCCGAACCTGTTTCGCCGCCTGTTTGGGGAAGGGAAGGGGCCCTGGCGGCCAGCTACCTGCCCGTCCTATCCGAACAAATCGAACGCAATCGCGCTGGCGGATGGCAGTTGGCCAGCGTCACGCTCACCTGGCTGGCGATTGGCTTGGCAGGTATCGTCCTGGTGGGGGAGACGCTGGTGGGCATCTTGTGGCTGGCCAACCCTCACCATCCGCGGTTAGAGCTGCTGTTGGGATTGGTCGCCGTGATGCTGCCTTATTTGTTCTGCATCTGCCTGGCCGCTCAGGTCTCAGCGACGTTGCACGCGCTGCACCATTTCGGTACGCCCGCCTTCGTGCCGGTCTTGCTGAATATCGTGTGGATCCTGGGCGCCCTGGTGATCGCGCCCTGGTGGGCCACCGACAAGTCCAGCCAGGCATACGTGCTGGCCATCTCGGTTTTGTGCGGCGGCGTGTTGCAGCTGGCGATCCAGCTTCCCATCCTGCACAGGTTGGGTTTCCGCTATGACTATGATTGGCCCGCCGCGCGTCAGGGAGTATCTCGCATTGTGGCAACGCTGCTGCCGATGTTGCTGGGCCTGGCAGTCACGCAAATCAATACGCTGCTGGACAGCCTCATGGCCTGGGTGTTCAGTTCGCCGCAGCCGCGCACCCCGATTGGCTGGCTGGGGGACTCCTGGGATTACCCTTTGCGCCAAGGAGCCGCGGGGGCCATCTACTACGGCGAGCGGTTGTATCAGTTGCCGGTCGGCGTGCTGGGCATCACGGTCGCCACGGTGATTTTTCCCCTGCTCAGTCGCCACGCCGCGCGGGGGGATCGCGACAAGATTGGTGCCGACCTGTCGCTGGGCCTGCGACTGGTGCTGTTTCTGGCCGTGCCGGCGGCCGCAGGTCTGTTCCTGCTGGCCGAACCGGTCGCTCGACTGTTGTTCCAGCGGGGTGAGTTTCTGCCCGAAGACACCCTTCGCACCGCTCGCATGATCCGCTGTTACGCCTTGGGCGTGTGGGCCTATTGCGCTCTGCCGGTCCTGGTCCGTGGCTTTTACGCTCAACAAGACCCCCACACGCCTTTGCGAATCGGCCTGGGGGTGGTCAGCTGCAATTTCTTGCTGAACCTCGTGCTGATCTGGCCGCTGGCCGAAGCGGGGCTGGCCGTCTCCACGGCCGTGGCAGCTGCTCTACAAGTCGGCTGGCTGGCGGTCGCCTTTGCCCGCAAGTCAGGCCACCTGGACTGGTGGGAGATGAGCGGCACCTTGTTGCGCAGCATCGTGGCCACGGCGGCCATGTACGGGGCCGGCCTGGCCGTGCTGGGGTCGCTGCCCGACGACGGGGGTTTGACCCACCAGATGGTTGCCGTCTTGGCACCCTTGATCGTTTGTCTGGCGGTCTATCTGGCCGTCTCCCACGCCCTGGGCAGCGGTGAATGGCGGCTGCTCACTTCACGCCAGGGAAAGTCATCCGATGCGCGAAATGATCTGGGCCAGATGCGAGGCAGGGATCGAGGCGGGAACGGGTCGGCGTCTTGAGATGGCTTTGCAGCCGACGCGTCATTGGTTAAAGTGAGCCTGTCGTCTCCCTACCCCCTTCCGGTCCCATGTCAAGAGTTTGCCAGCATCATGCCGACGGTAACCTTCACCAAAGAAAAGAAACAGATCGAGGTGCCCCACGGCACAGACCTCCGCAGCGCGGCCAAGAAGGCGGGTATCAACGTTTACGATGGCCTGAACGGTTTCGGTTGCCAGCTTAACGCGCTGGTCAATTGTCATGGACTGGGCATGTGCCACACCTGCCGTGTTTCCATTACCAAGGGCAAAGAAAACGTGAACCCCTTGACCCTTCGCGAAAAAATTGGCTTCCATATCCCGATCCCGCCGCCGCCCTTACCGAACCCCGTGCCAGCCTGCTTGTACTACATCGGGCACGAGGAGACGTTGCGGCTGGCATGCATGACCAAGGTGCAGGGCGACGTCGAGGTCGAGACGGGACCCAAGCTTGATCTGTTCGGCGAAAATTTCTTCAGTTAGCCCGGCGGGAGAAGCTCGGCTGTGCTTGCCCCTCTCTTAATGTAAACTGGCTCTCGGGGAGGCCCGCCGCGAACGCTTGGCCTGGAAAAACCCGGCCGCGCCGGCAACTTTTGTCTCGAGGTTCAAGCCTGGCCGTGAAACAGATCATTGCCGTTGTCAAACCGTACCTCGTCGAAAAAGTCCTGGATGCCCTGCGCCTGGCCCCACTGGAGGCGTGTAGTGTCCGCGAAGTGAAAGGGTACGGGCGGCAAAAGAGCTATCTGGACCAGTACCGCGGCAGCGAATACTCATTGGCCTTCCTGCCCAAGGTCGAGATCACGCTGTGGGTCGATGACCTGCGGGCCGACGAAATTGTAAGAAAGATTGTGGAAGTGGCCCGCANNTGAACACCGTGCTGGCCCTCCGGCCGCATCGGCGATGGCAAGATCATGGTGCTTCCTGTCGAGCGGTACGAGTCGGAGGGCCAGCACGGTGTTCATTAGACGGAGGATCGCATGGTGGGTGAGCAAGTCATTTTGCGGGTAGAAGGTGAAGTCGCAACGCCGCGAAGGCTGACCCGTGAGGACCTCAAAACCATCGAGGATCGTTTCCAGATCGCCGATGTCAGTCAGATCGATCCCCAACGACAAGGCCGCGCCGTGATGCTGGAGGGGGTGCTGGACCTGGTGCAGCCCCAGCCGGCCGCCCGCTACCTGACCCTGCACGCATCCGCGGACGATTTTCACGCCAGTATCCCACTCGACCAGGTCCGCCAGCTGGGCCTGTTCATCTATGAACGCAACGGCCAACCGTTGGACGTCTCGGCCGGCGGGCCGCTGCGTTTCTACATCCGGGATTTCGCCGCCTGCCACAGCGGCGAAATCGACGAATGTGCCAATGTTAAATTCGTCGACCGGATCGAACTTTCGTCCGAAAAAGGACTCGATACGCGACCGGTCGACGACCAGGACCACGAGGCGCTGCACCAGCAGCAGTAGCACTACATCGGCCAAACAAGATCGCAGAAAGGGCCTCCTCGTCGGTTCCCACCCGCCCACTCCAAACAGGCTACTCAGGCAAGATCCGCTCGGCGGCGATCAGTTCTTCAAAAGTCTGCCGGCGACGGATGACGTGCGTCGCGCCGTGGGTGATCAGCACTTCGGGAGCCAAGGGCTTGGAGTTGTAGTTGGAGGCCATCACCGCTCCGTAAGCGCCCGCCCCGCCGATGACCAGATAATCCCCCACCTCCGCCTTGGGCAGGGTCCGGCTGCTGACGAAGCCTCCTTCCTCCTGCGTAAAAATATCGCCCGACTCGCACAGCGGGCCGCCTACCACGACCGCTTGCATCGGGCGGTCCTGCGAGCCGTCTGCCGGTGCCAGGGACATGGGATGATAGGCGCCGTAGAGGATGGGACGAGCCAGATCGTTGAAGCCGGCGTCGAGTAGATAAAACAGGTTACCGCCCATCCGTTTAATCGCCCGTATTTCGCTGATCAAGTACCCGGACTCGGCGGTCAGGTAGCGACCCGGCTCGATCTCCAACCTCAGACCATGCTCTAAACCGCTCTCCAGGCGTTTCCGTGTGGCGTCCCACAACTGGAAATAGGCATCCAGATCGACGTACGCTTCGCCTTCCTTGTAGGGCACCGGCAAACCGCCGCCGGCGCTGATCGAGACCAGGGTCGAGCCGACGTGTCGAGCCATTTGTTCCATGGCGTCACAGACGCGGGACAAGTGTTGCAAATCGGTGCCCGACCCAATGTGCATGTGCAAGCCGGTGACCGCCATCCCACGGGCCGCCGCCCGCTCTATGCAGTCACTCAATTCCTCGTACCAGATCCCGTGCTTTGACTGCGCGCCACCCGTGTTGGTCTTTTGACTGTGCCCATGGCCAAAACCGGGATTGACGCGCAACGAGATTTCGCCGCCCGACAGGTGGTCGCCCAACTGGTCGATCATATCGGGCGAACCGCAATTGACATGCAACTGGTGCTGAATGACCAAGTCCAGCGATTCGCGATCAAAGATATCGGCCGTGTAGACGATCGGTGGGGGCTGACCGTGGTCCGGGTATCCGGCTGCCAGGGCGCGGCGGATCTCCCAGCCGCTAACCGCATCCACCAGGGTGCCATGACGCCGACAAAGGTCCAGAACGGCCAGATTGCTGCACGCCTTTTGCGCAAAGCGAACGACATCAAAGGCGGCCAGATCTTCAATGCGTTCCACGATCTTGGCGGCGTCATAGACGTAGACCGGCGTGCCAACATCTGCCACGATGTCGGCCACGGCAACTCCGGCAATCTGTTGCCGGATGTGCGGAAAAGTCGGGGTGGCGGGCATCCGTCCAAGTCCCTGGGTTGCGTCGACCACCGGCGGCCGCTGGGTCGGCAGGGGGGGCCGCTGGCAAAAACACCATCATAGGCGGGTGAGCGGCCATTGAAAACGTGCCCACGGCCCCGCTCGAGCATCCCCTGCCGTCCCGGCCGGGCAGGTCAAAATCGCGGTTCTCCCACAAAAACATGTCCTCACACCGCAAAATCGTCACTCTTTACCCACCCATGTCAGGACCAGTAGAATGGCAGCGTCGCAGATTGGAGGATGTCGCAAACTTGACGTTGCGGCAAACTGCGGTGCGACAGCCCAAACAGGATTCTGAACCGATGGAAATCCAACCGGTTCGACTTCTGCATCGATTCGCTGGCTGTGCTTGTCGCTTTTGCTCACATCATCGCCCTTTTCCGCGTTTGTGAAAGTACGCTCCAACGGGTAGAATGGGCCATTTTGCTGGCGACACTTACCAGCTGAAACTCCCGCATCGCGGCGCAGGTTGCTTGGCTGTCAGTAGTTATATATAGGAGGCGCTTGAGTGCAGATCAGCATCTCGATCCGACATGGACACTTAAGTGATGCGAGCCAACGGAAGGTTACCGAAAAGGTAGAAAAGCTGTCTCGCATCTTCGAGCGATTGACCGCGATTGACGTCACCATTGACTTAGAGCGGGAAGAGACGCCGTCGGTGGACTTGCGGGTTTCGGCAGAACACAAGCACGACTTTGTGGCCACCGATTGCAGTTCGCAGTTGATGGGTTCTGTGGACACGGTGATCCACAAGATGGAGCAGCAGCTGCGGAAGTACAAAGAAAAGATTCAGAACCGTCACCGCAACGCTTCGGCACGCAACGTCGAGATTCCCGCGGCTGCCGATGAGGTAGACGAATTCGAATTTGAAGACGAACTGTAGGGCCGCCGACAAGCTTGATAAATGAATCTGGCAAGCGACGAGAGAAATGCTGGAAAAGTGAACTAAAGGAACACCCAGAATGAAGTTTGCTGACTTTGTTTGTACGGCAGCGATCCGCCCGGACCTGAAAGCGGATACCAAGGAAGACGTGATCCGGGAAATCGCCGGCGCTTTGGCTGAGGCCGGCGAGATCGCTGAAGAGGAGCTGGATAGTATTGTGAAAGCGATTATGAAGCGAGAGGAGCTGGGTAGCACCGGCATTGGCCGTGGGGTGGCGGTGCCACACACCAAACATCCCAGCGTCGGTCAGCTGGTCGGGACCGTGGGAGTCAGCCATGAGGGGCTGGACTTTAAGAGCCTCGACGGCGAAAAAGTCCAGCTTTTCTTCTTGCTGATCTCCCCACCCGACAGGCCCGGTGATCATCTTCGCGCCTTGGAAAATATATCTCGCCAGTTGCGCGACGACACCTTCTGCCGGTTCCTCAAACAAGCAAAGACTGTCAGCGATGTCACGCAACTGTTAGAGGAGGCGGACAACAACCAGTTTACAGCCTAAATGCGACCTGAAAGTGCATGTTGCCAGGTCGGTGCAGTCGGATGAGCGACATGAATGCCAGACGCCGAGTCAGGGTAAATAACCCGCAAGGGTTGCACCTCCGCCCCGGCGAACTGTTCGTCCGACTGGCCAGCCAGTTTGATTCACAGATTGAGGTTACTTGTGGCGACCGGCGGGCAGATGGGAAGAGCTTGATCGACCTCTGCACGCTGGGTGCCACGCAAGGGATGGAATTAGAAATAGAGGCCAGCGGTCCCGATGCCGAAGCAGCTCTCGAGGCCTTGGCGGAACTTGTAGAAAAAGAGTCCGTCGACGAGATGAATGCCGAGCAATGAGAGGCCGACGAGCAGTGCGCTGATGGTTTTAGACACCAAGCGACCCGTCGACCCCAAGCATGCTTGGCGCGGGACAAGCACGTGGTGCCGCGCCGTTGCCCCACCGGTCCCCTGCCGGGAAGACCGGTTTGCAGCCGCACCCACCCGCAGCCGCGCTGGACCTCCACAGCATTAGATGCAGCAACTACAAGGTATTGCCGTTTCCCCTGGCGTCGCCATGGGCGAAGCGCTGGTGGTGGACCAGGAAGGGTTTCGCATTCCTGAACGCTTCGTAGCGCGCGACGCGGTTACCCATGAACTGGATCGCCTGCACGCCTCGCTGCAAGCCGCCGCCCAGGAAATCGCCGCCAACCGCGATGCCGTCACTCGGCAGTTGGGCGAACACTACGGCGCCATCTTCAGCGCTCATCTGGAGATGCTCAAAGACAGCAAACTGCAGGGCGAAATCGAGGACCTTATCCGACAGCAGCACTATTCGCCAGAATATGCGGTCAGCCGCACCATGCGCCGCTACGCCAAGGTCTTCCAGCTGCTGGACAACGCCTTCATGGCCGAACGGGCCACCGATATCTTCGATATCGAAAAACGCCTGCTCAGACACCTCCTCGGCCGCCGCCGCGAAGAACTCAGCCAGGTCACGTCGCCCGTCGTGATCCTCGCTCACAACCTCACGCCCAGCGAAACGGCCAACTTGAACCCCAAATTTGCCCTCGGCTTCGTCACCGAAAGCGGCGGACCAGGTAGCCATACGGCCATCGTGGCCGAGGCCATGCAACTGCCCGCGGTCGTGGCCACCGGGCCCTTCCTGACCGACGTCTCCGGCGGCGACCGGGTGATCATCGATGGCGATCAGGGACTGGTCATTCTGCAACCCGACGAAGAGACCATCGCCCGCTATCAACACGCCGCCGAAGAACACCGCACCCTGGCCGCTCGACTGGAAAGCCTCGCCGACCAGCCCGCGGTCACCGAAGACGGCGTACGGATCCAGTTGTACGGCAATATCGAATTTCCCCAGGAAGTCGAAATGTGCCGCCGGCGTTCCGCCGACGGTATCGGCCTGTACCGCACCGAGTTCCTCTATTTGAACGCCGGCGCGGAACCGACCGAAGAGACACACTATGATGCCTACGTCAAAGTTCTGCACGACATGCAGGGCAAACCGGTCTGCATTCGTACCCTGGACCTGGGCGCCGATAAACTGCGCAATCTGCCTAGCCCGGAAGACGAACGGAATCCGGTGTTGGGCCTCCGCAGTATTCGCTTGTCCCTGCGAAATGTGCCCCTGTTTCGCACCCAGCTGCGGGCCATCCTCAGGGCCAGCCTGCACGGCGAGGCCCAGATCATGTTTCCCCTGATCAGCAATCTGCAGGAATTGCGGCAGGCCAAAATGCTGCTGGCCGACGTGATGGAAGACCTCCAGGAATCCCAGGTGTCCTACGATCCGAATATCAAGATCGGCATGATGGTCGAAGTGCCGGCGGCCGTCATGCTGATCGACCGCTTTGTGCAGGAAGTCGACTTCTTCAGCATCGGCACCAACGACCTGATCCAGTACACCCTGGCCGTCGATCGTGGCAATAAAGACGTAGCCAGCCTCTACACCGCCACGAACCCGGCTGTGCTGCGCCTGATACGCACAACCATCCGGGCGGCGGATCGAGCTGGCAAGCCGGTCAACCTCTGCGGGCAGATGAGCGGCAGTTCGATGTACACGATGCTGCTCCTGGGGCTCGGCTTACGCCAGTACAGCGTGCCACCCGCCGCTTTGCTGGAAATCAAGCGCGTCGTTCGTAGTGTGAACATCAAGCAATGCGAACGGGTCGCCCGCCGCGTGATGCAAATGGACAACCCTCCAGCAATCAAAAACTATTTGCGCGAACAACTCAAATTGCTCGCACCCGAATTGGTCTCGTAGGAGAAATGATGCAAGTTGCGGGATCAAAAATGCAGAAGGCCAGATACAAGGCGGAAGGTGCGATGCCCGCCAGCCACCGGCCCTTTGTCCCCAACCCACATCCCGTGTCCCACATCCCAAATCCCGTATCCCCTAACCCAAAATGACTCGACAGCGCTACCGCATCCGTTTTCGCAAGCAGGGCGATCTGCGATGGATCAGCCACCGCGATCTGCTCCGCACGCTGGAACGGCTGTTTCGCCGCGCCGAACTCAAACTGGCCATGACCGAGGGGTTCCATCCGCGACCGCGGATGAGCTTTGCTTCGGCACTGGCCGTCGGCGTCACCGGGCTGGATGAAGTCATGGAACTGGAACTGGCCGAAGCCACCCCTGCCGCGGAACTTTTGCAACGCCTGCAGCAACACACCGTTGCCGGACTGCAGTTCCACGCCGTGGAGGCCTTGGCCGCAAACTCACCCAAGGGACGAGTGGTCAGTGTGACCTACGAGTGCCCGGTACCTGAGCAGCGTCGAGCGGAAATTGCGGGGGCTATCCAGCGGCTGTTGGGCGAACAGACCCACTGGGTCGCTCGCCCAGGTGGCAAGCAACCGGTGGAGGTCCGTCGCACGATCGGGCGGCTGGAACTGGCCGGCGACCGCCTGCAGATGCAGCTGACCGTCACGCCCCAAAACCCCGCTCGACCGCGCGAACTGCTCGCCGCGATCGGGCTGGGCAGCCCGCTCGACGACCAGGACCAGGAACTCGTGCTCACCCGCACCACCGTCGATTTGACCAACATGGAAAGATCATGAAAAGCGAAATGTTAATCAACGTGTCGCAGCCGGAAGAATGCCGGATTGCGATCTGTGAAGACGGCGTGCTGGAAGAACTGTACGTCGAACGGACCAGCCAGGACAACTATGTCGGCAATGTTTACAAAGGCGTGGTGGTGAACCTCGAGCCCAGTATTCAGGCGGCGTTTGTCGACTTTGGCGTCGGCCGTAACGGTTTCCTGCACATCAGCGACCTGGAACCGCAATACTACCGCCAGGCGGGACTCGATCCAGCAGCCTATGTCGAAAATGCGTCCGACGTGCCCAGCTCGTTTCGCGATAACGGCGGGAACGGTGCTCAGGGCAAGTCAAGCGGTCGGCGGGAAAATACGAGGCGACCACGCGGCCGGCGGCCACGCACGGGTGGACGACCACGCGTAAAACCCCCCATCCAGGAGGTATTACGCCGCGGGGACGAGGTCGTTGTCCAGGTGATCAAGGAAGGCATCGGCAACAAAGGACCCACCCTTTCCACCTACATTAGCATCCCCGGCCGCTACCTCGTCCTCATGCCTGCCCTGGGCCGCGTCGGCGTCTCGCGAAAAATCGAGGACGAAGAGGACCGCCGCCGCCTCCGCGATATCCTCCTGGATCTCAACCCCCCCAAAGGCCTTGGTTTCATTATCCGCACCGCCGGCACGGGACGCACCAAGCGGGAGCTGTCGCGCGACATGGCCTACCTGCTGCGGCTGTGGAAGGTGATCGTGCGGCGAATCAAAAAGTCTGTGGCACCCACGGATATCTACGAAGAAAGCGATATGATCATCCGCACGATTCGCGATATTTTCACCGGCGAAGTCGATGTGATCTGGGTCGATCAACAGCAGGCTTACGAACGAGCCAAGGAATTTCTGCAGATGGTGATGCCCCGCTATGTGGGCCGCCTGCAACACTATTCGGGCAAGGAACCCCTCTTTCACAAGTACCGCCTGGAAGACGAAATCCGGAAAATCCATATGCGCGAAGTGCCGCTGAAACATGGGGGGTCGATCGTGATCGACCAAACCGAGGCCCTGGTAGCCATCGACGTGAACAGCGGCAGCTTTCGTACCGAAGGCGATGCCGAAGAATCGGCCTACCAGATCAACCAACTGGCCGCCAAGGAAATCGCACGGCAGCTGCGGCTGCGGGACCTGGGCGGCGTCGTGGTGAACGACTTTATCGATATGCGGATGGAACGGCACCGTCGCGGTGTCGAACGCTCGTTGCGCGATGCGGTCAAAAGGGACCGCGCGCGGACAAAAATCCTGCGAACCAGCCCTTTCGGACTGATCGAAATGACCCGCCAGCGGATTCGCCCCAGCCTCAAACGCAGCGTCTACCGTGAATGTCCCGGCTGTACCGGCGCGGGCGTCGTGAAAACCCCCGAAAGCCTCTCGCTGGAAGTCGTGCGGCTGCTGATGCTGGCCGCCCAGACGCCCGACGTGGCACGCATTCACGTCACCGTGGCCGAAGAGGTGGCCAGCTACCTGAACAACAAGAAACGCCGTGATATCTCCAAACTGGAAGATGAGGCCGAAGTATCGGTGCTGATCTTCGGCAAGGAGACCAGTCTGCCGGAACAGGTCGAAATTGAGTGCCTGGACGGGTCGGGCCGAGCCCTGCCGTTTGACTACCAGTAGCCGCTGCCAACCCCCCCAGCGGGCTCGACGGCCCCCGCCAGCAGCACTACACTAATAGATCTCCCCGTAAACCCGTCTGCTCACCGCCTGGCACCACAATTTTGAAAACGCGACAAGACACGGCAGAACACGCGCGATGACCCAGCGCCGTTCCCTCGTGGCAACCCCTGGATACCGACCCATGTACGCGATCATCCATGACAGTGGCAAACAACTCAAAGTGGAAGAAGGCGACCAGCTGAACGTCGATTACCGCGACGTGCACAAAGGCGACCAGCTGACATTCGACAACGTGCTGTGCGTTAGTGGTGAAGACGGGGTGCGGATCGGTAAACCCACGCTGGAGGGAGCGTCGGTGACCGCCGAAGTGGTCGGCGTGAGCCGCGGTCCCAAACTGGTCGTCCAAAAAATCCGCCGCCGTAAGAATTCGCGGCGCAAGACCGGCCACCGCCAGCTGTACACCACGGTCAAGATCAACAAGATCGTGGCCCCCTGATCCCGCGGCCCCGCCTGCCCAGGCCCGGCGATCCGCCCCCGGGGCGGCCAAATCGTGAAGTCCCCACAGGTCGGTCCCCCCACCCGGCGGCNNTCCGCCCCCGGGGCGGCCAAATCGTAAAGTCCCCACAGGCCGGTCCCCCCACCCGGCGGCTGCCATCCTTACCCGTCGTCGTCCTCCAAAGGGGGCCGGCCGGCTCGGGCGCGGATCCGGTTGATCATCCGCAGGAGGGACGGACGATGCAACACCTTACGCTCAACCGTCCGCTTCCCCGGAACATCCAGCAACATCACGCCCACCAACAGCGCCAATAAACCCTGGCCGGGTGTGAAGAGCATGATCAGCCCCGCCGCGACCAGCAGCCCACCCATCAGGTTCTTGAAAATCAACACCAGCCAGCCAATCACCGGATGCGTGTTTCGCAGGTAGGCAAAGCGAGGGGTCTGGCGAGTAAAGTAATCATGCGGCAAATAGATGATCACGATCGGTAATACGATCAGGCTGACCACAACCATCAGCAGCGAAACCAACACAATCCACGGTCCGGCCCTGTACAAATCAATCATCGGCCATCGCATTTTGAGAAAAAATCCCGATGCCTGGATCCAGCTTACGCGGCGCGGGAGGCGATCTGCTGGAAGGTGCGAGTCGTATCCCGCACCCCACCTACCCGGATCCCGCAACCCGGATCCCGCTATAATCATAGGCAAATAACCATTCGCTGCTGAAGATCGCATCTCCTCCGCCATGGCACTCTATTTCGCCCAGGGAAGACCTGATACCGAGCTGAGCGACGAGGATCTGCAGGCGGGGCTGGCCCATTGTTTCGACCAGCTGGGCCCACGGCAGCGCGTGCTGGCCGTGCCGCCCGACTTTACGCGGGCCGCCAGCCAGGCCGGCCGGCTGACCTGCCTGGCTTACCATTACTACGGCGACCGCCTGGTCGACGTGCTGCCCGCCCTGGGCACCCACTTTCCGATGCAGCCGTGGCAACTCGATAGGATGTTCCCCAGGCTGCCTCTCTCGCTGATCCGGCAGCACGACTGGCGCCACGATGTGGTCACGCTGGGCGAAGTGCCCGCCTCCTTTGTCGCCGAGGCCACCGGCGGCCGCTTCGACCAGCCCTGGACGGCCCAAATGAACCGGCTCGTCTGCCAGGGTGGCCACGACTTGATCCTCTCGCTGGGCCAGGTGGTGCCCCACGAGGTGATCGGCATGGCCAACTACAACAAGAACCTCTTCATCGGCACGGGCGGCCCACTGGGGATCAACACCTCCCACTTTATCAGTGCCGCCTGCGGAATCGAACGAACTTTGGGCCAGATCGACACGCCGGTCCGCAGGATCCTCAACCGGGCCGAACAGCTGTTCTGCGGCAATCTGCCAGTTGTGTACGTGCTGACCGTCATCGGCAGGACCACCGACAACCGCCTCGCCGTTCGTGGGCTGTTCGTAGGGGACGACAGCGAATGTTTTCAGCAAGCGGCCGAACTGTCGGTACAGGTCAACATCGAAATCCTGGATGAAATGCCGCAGACCGTGGTCGCCTATCTGGACCCCACAGAATTTCACAGCACCTGGCTGGGCAACAAGGCGATTTATCGCACCCGAATGGCAATCGCCGACGGCGGCCAGTTGATTGTGCTGGCCGGCGGCGTGCGAACCTGTGGCGAAGATCCCCGCATCGACCGCTTGATCCGCCAGTACGGTTATCGGACCACGGACGAAGTCCTGCAGTTTGTGGCCGAAGACGAACAGCTGCGACAGAACCTGTCCGCCGCCGCTCACCTGATCCACGGCTCGCCGGAAAACCGTTTTCGCGTCACCTATTGCCCCGGCCATCTGTCGCGCGAGGAGATCGAAGGCGTTGGCTACGAGTACGCCGACCTGGCCACGATGCAATCCCGCTACGATCCGGCGAAACTAATGGAAGGCTGGAACGACCTTCCCGACGGCCAGCGGATCTACTACGTCAGCAAACCGGCGCTTGGCCTCTGGACCCACCGCAGTCGCCTGG
>WVZU01000276.1:15202-22125 GCA_011772275.1 Planctomycetales bacterium
CGGCAAGGCCCTAGCCGCCGGTGTCCAAACACAACCGGCTACCTCGGCAAGGCGCTAGCCGCCGGTGCCCAAACACAATTGGCTGCCCCGGTTCGGAAGCCGGTACCTCGCACTCAGCGATCCTGGTACGCCGGGTCCGCTCACGCCATCAAAGGCACCAACGGGTGCTTAAACAGCCGGGAGATCAACCTCCCGCTCTGGCCTGCGAAGACCTGGTCATCAACAAGCTACTGGCCGGGCGGGTTATCGATCTGGCCGATGCGGTGGCCTTGATTCGAGCGAACGCCGGTACGCTGTGGCGGACAGCGCCGGACTGCCAAGCGGCCAGCTCTGCCGATGGCCGCTCGACACGGCGGCAATGGGGAGCATCAAGATACGGACGAGCTCAAGCTTGCCCGGCCAGTTCCAGGACCGTGANNGACCGTGACTCCCTGGCGAGCCAGCCGGCGGACGGTCCGCAGATCGCGCTTTAGACACATCAGCCGAAAGGGGCGCTGCGGCGAATGCCGTAGACCGGTGGTGAACGAGCAACCCCGCCGCTCGACCGGCGACATGGCTCCCCACACACCCGCCACCAGGGATTCGGCGTCCCCCGCACCCACGATGGCCACGGGGCCCTGCTGCAGCATGCCCCGTACGTCACGAGCGACTTGCTGGTCACAAGCCGCCTGCCACAGCCGGGTCGAAACGGGCAGCTCGATCTTGGGCAGTCTGGCAGGGAGGCGATCCTGGCAAGCCATCCGGCCGGACCGCTCGGCGGCGGCCAACAGGCACCAGGGGTTGAAAGCCACCCTGGCCAGATCCTCCGGGCTGCAGACCAGGCAGTGCGTATAACAACGGATTCCCCCCCGCCGACTCTGTTCATCGCCATCTGCTCTGGTCAAGGAGAGGCAGCACGCGCCGCTGGGCAGCGGAAAAAAATTCACGCTGCGCACAGCGCCTGGGGCCAGCGAATCGTGCGAGGGGCCCCAGCGGACGAGGGCCGCACAGTCGCGCGGCGACAAATCATCGCTGCGGGCCGCCAGTTGGTAACCGTTGGAACGGACCGTTCTGGCGGAAGTGAACACCGCCGCTCCCAACCGCACGACCACCGGCGGCGCCTCCGGCATCGCGGTATCATTTGCGGACATGCTGGATCAGCCACTGGAAGGGTTCGACGATCCCCCGCGGTTCGACCCGCAAGGGTACCAGCACCGGTAGCTCGTGATCCGGCAGCACCCGGTAACCCGAACCCCCGGCAACACTACAGGCAAAAAAGGCGTGCCGTGGAAACAATTCTTCGCACTGGCGCCATAACGCGGAGGCGCGGCGCTGAGCATATCGCTGGGGATTTTCAAAGCAGGTTTCGCATTGATCTGCCTTGGTAAACAGGATGCCCACCGGCCGCTGCGTCCAACCCTTTTTCGCACCGTCACGTAGCTCGGCCAGGTAGCCCAGTACCTTCATGGCGAAGTATTCCTGATCGGGCGATCCTTCTTCGATGGCGACCGTGTCCACCAGCAGCAGCACGCCGCGGCACCGCTGCAGGACCGCTTGCACTCCAGGGTAACTGCCCGGATGGTCCAGTTCTTCCAGGATGGACTCGCCAGCCGGATCGGGAATGATTACGTCTTGCGGCTTGCGGACCTTCGGTCGGCGAAGCTGGCAATGGACCCAATTCCAGCGATCCGGTTCGTTGGGCGTCTTTTCGGGAAACTGGCTGCGGGCCAGGGCCCGGGCGGTGGTCTGCTGCATGTTGATGGAAAAGGCACCGCGGGCCACCAGCTGCAGCCCGGTTTTCCTCCGCGAAAGCATGTCCATCAGCATACCCAGGTAGACCGTTTTACCGGCACCCGCCGCCCCCAGCACGGCCAGCGTGACCGGCGCGGTCTTCTGCTCTTGGGCCTGCCGCGTCAGCGCCAAGGGGGCAAAACATTTCTGGCACAGATCGGCGTCCGCCGTATTGGCCGCGTTACAAATATGACAATCGATCGGCGACTGGCCGCCGGTCCATTGATACGAATCCAGTGTGACAGAGACCAGATGACTCATCCAGAACACTCCTCCAGGACCGCGGCCCCTTCCGTGTCAGAACGGCTGCCTGCCGCCTGCAACGTGGTCGCCAGCCGGTGCACGTCGCGGGTGACGTCCACAATCTGGTCCGCGGTAACGGCACAGCGGAAGCCGATGTTGTATTTGCGGTCGGTAGGCCGTGCCACACTGCGATAGTCGCAGCTGGCCTGGTTCTCGAAATACGTATCAAACGCCCCCCCACGAATGATCTTCATGGGACCGGGCAGAATCAGGTTGCCGCCGGCGATCATGGCCGTTTCCACCATCTCGCCCGCATCGTCGGCGGTCCACTCCCACACGTTGCCGGCCAACTGGTACAGGCCGCTGGCGCTGGCCCCGTTGGGGAAAGCATCCACCTCGGCCGTGCCACCCACAGCGGCGCTCCACACGTTCGCCTGCCCCTGATCCAGCACGTCACCCCATGGATAACGGCGACTGGCCAGCTGGCCGGCATCGACTTCCACCGGCCAGCTGGCCGCCTTCAGCCATTCAGCATCTGTCGGCAACCGCCGACCTGCCCAGTTGGCGTAGGCCAACGCTTCGTACCAGCTGACCCCGACCACGGGGTGGCTGGCTCTGTCCTCGGGGAATTTCCCCTTGTGCCAGTAGCGTGGTCCCGGTTGTCCGGTCTGGTCGACGAAATCCAGCACCTCGGGCCAGATTTCGGTCGGCCAGTATTCCATCTTTTGATACCCCCCGGCGTCCACAAAATCCTGGAACCGCCGATTGGTAACCGTGTAGCGGTCCAGGTAGAACGTCTCCACGGTTTGTTGCCGGGCCACCGTCTGACCGTCTGCGCTCGATTCGGCGTCCGCGCCGCGGATTTCGGCGACGTGGAAAGAAGTGCCCACGCCGCCTCGCGGGACGATCGACGCCGACTCATTGAATTGCCGCAAGGTCCGTGTCAGCTGGTCCAAGGTCAGGGCCGCGGCGACCTGGGGCTGTAGCAGCAGGCCGCTACGATGTTCCCGCAGCGATTCTTCCACCAGCTGATCGGCCTGTTGATCGTGGTCGGTCTCTTGGTCGACCTCCTTGTCCGCTGAATCCACCGGCACCGGGGGGGGCCGGCGGTCTGCGTGTTCTTGCCGACTCCCTGGCACCCACCTCAGCCATCCCCGCCAGGCAGCCAGGCCCATCGTCAGGCTGCCGGCCAACAGGGGTGTAAACCGGCGTTGCCAGGCACCCCAGCTGAGCAGGACCAGAGCGATCAGAAGCAGAGCCATCCAGGTGAATCGCACAACGTCCCCGCCTTTCACGCGCTCTGCCGCGACCGGCGCTGGACCGCATCGCGCTGCAGATGTTCCATCTGCTGTTTCAACGCGTCCTCTCCGCCATTTGGCAGCAAAGCGGCTGCCACGTTATTCAGCCGTGCCTCAGCGGCACGCTGTTTCATCTCGGACAACTCTTCCCTCAGTTGCTGGGACTCCTGTTCCAAATCTTGATTGCGGTGTTCGGCTTGCTCTAGAGCCGAGCCGAGTTCGGTTTCGGTGTCTAGCTGCAGTTCATCCAACTGCTGTTGCAACCGCTGAGCGCTGGCTTCGGCCTCGGCCCGTTGTTCGGCCTGGCGGCGGCTGGCCGCTTCCGCTTCGTCCAGATCGGCTTGCAGTTGCTGCTGCTCCTGCTGCAAGGTGTCCAGTTGATCCTGCAGTCCGCGCTGCCGTTCGGCAGCGGCCGCTTCCGCCTCGCTACGTTGCTGCCACGCATCGTCGCACTGCTTTTGCAGATCCGCTTTTTCGGACTCCAGCTGCTGCTGCCGCTGCTCGTTTTCGTGTGCTTGTTCTTGCAGCTGTTCCACCTGAGCGGCAGACGCGGTAAATTCATCCAGTTGTCTGCGGAGGTTGTCACGTTCGTGCATCAGGTCGTCCAGCAGTTGTTGGGTTTCCTGGGTATTTGCCGTGGCCTGGCTGGCCTTCTCCCGTTCGGCAACCAGTTGCTTTTCCACTTCCGCCAGGCTTTGGCGGACCTGATCCAGCTGGCTGAGTGCATCCTGGCAAGCTGCTTGTTCCTGCTGCAGCTGTTCCTGTTGGTCGCCCAGTTGCTGCTGGAGCTGTTCCAGTTCGGCGACCTGTTCGGCGACTGTCTCCCGGAACTCGGCCAGCAGCTCACTGGCAAAATCGGCGGCCCGCTGATGGCCTGCCCTCAGCTGGTCCACCAGGGACCGCACGTTATCAGAAGAGTGGCTGACGGACTGCTGCGTAGCGGTAGTCGACATACGAAATTGAGATCCTGCCAAAGGCCGAAGGCAAGCAGCGAACGGGTGATTTTCTCCCAGGGGGCGGCACCCGCCCAACGGCGGGGCCGGCCGTGACGCGGGACCAGCGAAAACGGCGGCAGCCGCTGATCTGCCCCGCGGCGCAACCCACCAGCTCAACCCTAGCTCACCTTTCTGACCCAGGCAAATGTTGCCAAAAGAGAACATCGGCCTCCGGCTGCGTGTCGCCAGCGTTCACGCGCCGTACACAACTGTGCCCGCTTGAAAATCATAAGTCGTCACCGCGCGGGCCAGAACGGCGGCGATCTTCGCGCCACCCGCCTTGGAAGGTTCGATCGGGGATAAGGTCGAAAAGTCTGCCGCCTCGGTACAGATCTCGCGGAGGTCGATGACCGGCAAGCGGTGGCGAACCGCCAGACGCAGAATGACGTCGTTAAATACCGGCAACGCCGCCCGGACCGCGCGGGCGATCTGCTGGTCCGCAAAGGGTACCTGGTCGTAGATCGTGCAGACCATCGTCGGCTTGCCGCAGGCCAGCACGGCAGCGAGCATGCGGCTATAGTCGGTGTGAAACTTCTGCTGGATGGCCGCGATCTGAGCAAAGACTCTGTCCGACGAGGAAACGGGCTGGTTCAGGATGCCGCTGTACCCCAAGGCATCGTTCCCTCCCACGCTGACCACCAGATGGGTCGCTGCGGCCGGCAGGCCGGCCAGCTGCCCCGCCACATCGCGGGTCACGTCACCGTCCACCGCCAGAAGGGAGGCCGTCCATCCCTCTGGCAGCCGCCAGACCAACTGCTCGATCACGGCCGGACCCCCCGGCACGTAGACCCCGTTGTCAAAAACCGAATCGCCCAACAGCACAACGTGACACATCGGCATCGATCACCCGGAGGCCCCAGCCACAAAAAACGACAGGCGGTACTGCCGGCAGGAGCATCGTTTCCTGGTGTTTCACAAACCGGCCAAAATCCGCCGCTCCTGTGCAGGCGACATCGTCAGTGTCGATCAAATCCCCAGCGGCGTAAACAGGCTACGACGGATGGTTGTGCCCGAGCCCGAGCCCGAGCCCGCACCGCGCACCCTGCTCCTTGTCCGCAACGGGGCGAAACGGGACAATGGCCGGCATGGCCAAAAGTTCCCGACAAGCGGATCGTCATCAGCGTTATGCGCGAATTCTCACGGCGGTCACCGCACAAAACCGGTTCACCCTGGCGGAGATCCGCCGCGCCTGCCCCGACGACCACGGGGCGCTCATTCCCCGCGTGGTGCGACGCCTCGAGCAGGATGGGCTGGTCCGCCGCGACGGTTTGCAGGGCCGGGCGGCCTTCTGCTGGTCGATCGACCCGGCCAGCTTTTCCGGTTCTCAATGGCTGGACCAGGTAATCTACGGCGCCCAGATCCCCCAGACACCGCGCGAGGACCGGCCCCGCGAGCGGCTTTTATCTGGTGGGGCGGGCTCGCTGCGGACGGCCGACCTGCTGGCCATCTTGATCCGCAGCGGACGCAGCGGCGAGTCGGCAGTGCAGGGTGGCGAAAAAATTGCCGCTCGTTACGACGGCCGGCTGGAACAGTTAAGCGACGTGGGACCGGGCGAACTGAAATCGATCAGCCCGGCGGCCGGTCCCACGGCCTATTGCCAGATCATGGCGGGAATTGAGTTGGGACGCCGCGTGGCGGGGGCCGGCGAACAGTCCCGCAAGCGGCGGATGAAGATCGGTTCCACCGACGACGCGATCGCCTTCTGCCGCCAGCGGTTCGCCCGCCTGGCCGCCGACGCCAAACAGGAAGAACTGCACGTCGTTACCTTGGACACGCAACTTCAAGTCATCAATACCCACTCGGTCACCAAGGGACTGCTGGACTCCAACACGCTGCACCCGCGCGAAGTCTTCCGCCCGGCCATCGCCGACGCCGCCAAGGCGATCATCATCGTGCACAACCACCCCTCCGGCGATCCGTCCCCCAGCCCCAAGGACCTGGCCGTGACCAAGCGGCTCGAGCAGGCGGCCGCCCTGATCGACATCCAGCTGCTGGACCACATCATTGTCGCCACTGGCGGCACGACCAGCATCCAGGAACATCGGCAAGTCGTCTAACCCGCACGCCGGCTCAGCCGCACGCCTCCCAATAGGCGAAGGCTGATCATCAAAACGCCTGCCACTTCACCATCCCCGTCGAAGCAGAGCACGTGAAGTCGGGCAGGACGTGCGAGAGATTTGAGAAAGCAGGCAGGCGATAGGACGCAATGGTCCCGCGGCAAATTGCCCAGCACGTAGTCGCTGGCTGGCCGCGCGGACCTAAGTCCATGAGCAGCGACAAAGAAACTTCGCTAGCGCCGAAATGGTGGTCCTGCTGCTTACGGACTTCAGTCTCAGCCGCGATTGGCCCCAGAAACGGTCTCCAGGTGACCCTCCCTTTTTTCCGCGCTCCTGCCGCTCAGCTCTAGCTCTCGTCCCCGTAAAGAATCACGGCGACAATCGCAATGGGGATCATCACGATGATGGTAATCAGCAGGATGCCGACAAATGCGCTGAACATGGTCAGAACAGTGTTGGGTGTTGCTGGCCAGCGGAAGGCGAGCACCTTTGGATTGCTCCGCGGTGGTTCACACTTTATTTCTTCGGCGATCGTTTGTCCATGGCCTTTGGCTTCTGCG
>WVZU01000316.1:0-2438 GCA_011772275.1 Planctomycetales bacterium
CTCGACCAGCCAGTAGGTCAGGGCCCAGGCCTGGGCATACGCTTGTTGGGCATCGTGCTGGAACAGCTGGTCCGAGCTGATCAGGTCCGCCAGGAATCCTTCGTTCCGCTGGTCGGCCTGGCTGTAAAAGTCCGCCAGCCGCCCCCGGTTGATCCGGTCGCGCTGGTGGCGATACCGCTGGGAACTGTGAATGCCTGGCGCCTCGAACAGGGTGCCCAGCCCTTCAATCAGCCACTGCGGCGTATCACAAAACCGCTGGTGGATCCCGGTGTTGAAGGCCGTTTGATGGGTGACTTCGTGAATGATCGTATCGGCGTTCTGCTGCCAGCCCAGCGCATCGTGCTCGCCTTCAGACGAATCGTACAGATGCACTCGATTGGAAATCGGGTAGTAGTAGCCGCTGATATTGTCGGGCAGGGCAAGCCCGCTGAGCGTGGCATGGCGTTGAAATTCCTTTTGGCTCGCCCAGACGATGGCGACCAGGGGGAACTGAGGTTTCTTGAGGCGGAAACCGCGGACCAGGAAATAGTGCATAAAATTGCCATACAGCTGCTCGAACCGCGCGGCCCAAAGGTCTCGCTGTCCGCGGGGATGAGCGACCAGGTAGTGGCCTGTGCCCGTGACGGCAAACCCGCCTCCCAGCTCGTCAGCCAGCCGCTTCCGCATTTCCCCCGCCGAATAGCTGCGAAACAGGGAAGCCGACCGACGGTANNTCCCGCAACAGCATTTCTACGGTGTCCGAGGAATAGGACAGCGTGCGACCTTCCACTCGCTGGCCACCCACGTTGACCTGGATCATGAAATGGTCGGCACTCGCCACCCGGCAGGCCAACAGCAGCGCGGACCAGGCCAGGGCGGTCCCCAGGCGATAAACCATCTGCTTCATATCCGTTCCATCCCCTCGCCGTCGCGAAACCGGCCGGCGACGGTCCCCAAGGCCCTTTCAAATCTAGGTCACCCGGTACGGGCCCGCGAGGATCGGGCCGCGGTCAAGGGGCGATCCTGGTACGTGTCGGACGGGGTGCGTAGAATAAGGTTGGGAACTGCGACAGCACGCAACAACACGCAAAAGCGCGCAACAGCACGCAACAGTACAGCCGCACGGGATGGGCGTATGGGAGTCAAGCGACTGGCAGGTATCGCCTTGGCGAGCTGGCTGTGGGCAGCTGCGATGGTGGCGGCCCAACCGCCACAGCCCCCCCAGCCGGAACTTGGTGACCAGGTGCGGCGGCTGGTCCAGCAGCTGGACGCCGGCCAGCTGGACCAGCGGCGGGAGGCCCAACAGCGGCTGATCGAACTGGGACCAAAGATCTTGCCGCATTTGCCCCAGCCGCGGACCCGGATGTCTGCTCAGCTGAAGGAATCAATCCGCCAGGTGCGGTCCCGGCTGGAGTCGCAGGCGGCACAGGAGGCTGTGAATGCCAGTCGAGTGACGCTGGACGTTCAGGAACAACCGGTGCTGGAAGTGTTGAAAGAATTCTCCCGCCAGACCGGCAACTCGATTGTCGACTTTCGCCACTTTCGCCGTCAGCCCAAACACAATCCTCCCGTCTCTGTCCGCTGCGAAAAGATGCCTTTTTGGCCGGCGTTGGATATGGTTTTCAGCAAGGCGGGCCTGGTCGCTTATCCCTACGCCATCGACGACCAAGGGGAACCGCTGCGGGCAGTGGCGTTTGTCAACCGGGTCGAGCCTGCGGGCAGCCCGTTGAAGTGGGTCCATTACCAGGGGGGCTTCCGTTTCGAGCCGCTGTACGTGGTTACCAGGCGAGGGCTGCGTGATCCTGTGCAGAACAAGTTAGAGCTGGAGATCGAGGTGGCCTGGGAGCCGCGGCTGGCACCGGTTAGCCTCAAGGTCTTGTACGATTCGTTCAAATGCCTGGACGATACCGGTGAACCGCTGGCGCTGGAAGTGCGGGGCCAACAGGAAATTGATCTGCACAGCGGAACGGTGAGCCGCTTTCCTGTGCAGTACCGACTGCCTGCAAAGCAGGCTGAACGACTGGGTAGTCTGCAAGGGACCATTGAGGGTCTGATCCCCGGCGGCCACGAAACTTTTCGCTTTGACAAACTGGCTGCGGCCAAAAATCGAAAGCAAAAGAAGGCGGGCGCGACGGTGGTCCTGCAGCAGGTGCGAAAAGTCAATCGCCCGCAGGAGGATCAGGACCAGATTGGGGAGGGGCCGAGCGGCAGTATTTGGGAAGTGCGGATTCTGGTCCAGTTCGAAACGGCCGGGGCGGCGCTGGAATCCCACCTGATGGACTGGGTCACCGAAAACGACGCTCGACTCATCGACCCCCAAGGCCAATCGATCGAATGGGCCACGATGGAAAAGACCCGCGAGGCTGCCGACGACTTCGGAGTCGCTTACCTCTTCGGCCTAAAGGACGATATCGCAGGATACACGTTTCAATACCAGACACCCGCCGCCCTGCTGAGGA
>WVZU01000316.1:2563-2784 GCA_011772275.1 Planctomycetales bacterium
TGCGCGGACTTTGATGGTTTGCAGTGCAAAGAACAACGGGACAGGTAATGCATTCGCAACCGCTGCGGGTTTTGTAATGCGTGACAGGGAAGAGGTTTCGTTGCCCGGTGTTGCTCAGCAACGCCAGCCGCCAAGCACCCCGGCTGCTCAAGCCCGGCCCCAGGCGGCAACGTAATCCTTTCGCGCGAAGATAGCCCTCAGCAGCCGGGGTGCTGATCCGA
>WVZU01000318.1 GCA_011772275.1 Planctomycetales bacterium
TCATCAAGTAGCGCCTCTGATTTTTCCTGGATGCCATCGTCGCCATGCGTACGAGTGTTGGCCGTAGTGAGCGGTCCCGGCGCGCCGGGACTAGCCGCCGGTGGTCCGACTTAATTTCTCGTCTCCCCAGAAGCACCCCGGCTGCTCAAGGCTGGCCCCGGGCAGAAACGCCATCCCTTCGGGCAAAGATGGCACTCAGCAGCCGGGGTGCTGAAACAACCGCCGCGTGCTGAAATCTGCCAGGCTACTTTTTTAGGCAACTTGAAGGGCTTAGCCAAGCAGTTTCTGCCGCAGAGCCCTACCCAAGTTTGCCAATTTGTTTCATCAAGTAGCGCCTCTGATTTTTCCCTTCTGATTTTTCCTTGTTTCCTTTTCCAAGTTTGCCAATTTATTTCAACCCTGCAAAAGTTCGGGCCGCTGGTTCGCAACCGGTCGAGGGTACTCGCCTAATCACCGCGGGAACGATAGACTACATGAGGTATCGCGCAGTCGATCCACAAACGGGCTGGTCCAGATTGGGGCTCCTCTTTGGAAATGTTCGAGCGCCCCTGCATGCGGGGGTGCGATGCGGGATGTTTCAGCCTCAACAGCCTTAACCCGGATTTCTCACAAACTTCTTAGCGAGCGACGGTAAGTCTTTGCCTGACGGGGAAGACGACGCGATTTGACTGCAGGCGTATGGAAGATACGTTGAGCGTCAACTTGCGACTTCGGACGCGGCCCGGCAAGGACCTGGTCGTCACCCAGCAGTTGGCTGGTGGAAAATCCGGGCTCACCATGCGTCGATGCCATGGGTTGGATTTGGCCAGGATGGAAGAACGATTGGATCGGTCCGAAGCGGCGTGGCCGCGAAGGGCAGAGGCGACAAAGGCAGAAGAAATCAGGCTGGTTTACGCCGCGTTGCGAACAGCTCGAGCCGCGGTGGCTGCTGGCCGCGGACCTGGTGCTGCAGAATTTCGAAGCGGACGGCTCCGCCCTGCGTGTCGGTTACGACATCGCCGGCGAAGCGGCCACGCCNNAGCATTTCGACGCGGACGGCGCTGCCCTGCGGGTCCATTACGACATCGCCGGCGAAGCGGCCACGCCCTTTGATGTGGCCATCTACCGTTCGTACGACGGCACCTCCCTGGACACCCTGCTGGCCACGCACCGCGTCAGCGACCCGCTGGACCTGGCCGCCGGCAGCGGCCACCTGGCCTCCTTCCCCGTCGACTTTGCCGACGAACCGGCCGACTACCGGTTGATCGCCGTCGTCGACGGGTCGGCAGAGATCGACGAAGCGGACGAAACGAACAACCAGCGGCCGTTGGCCGGCGGTGTGTTTCAAACTGCCGACGGCACGGTCCACCTCCACGGCAGTGCGGGCCCCGATCGGATCGAGATCATCGCCTCGTCCCCAAAGCTCTTCGTCAGCTGGGATAGCGTGCTGTACGAATTTGCGTCAACCACGGTGACCGCGGTCCATCTGCGGACCCACGAGGGTGACGACATCGCTCGCGCCGGCTTTGACGTGAACAGCCCGGTCTGGATGTTCGGTGGCCTGGGGATGGATCAGCTGACCGGCGGTACCGGCGGCGATTATCTGGACGGTGGCGAAGACCACGACACGCTGTGGGGCGGCATGGGCAACGATCACCTGCTGGGTGCCGCCGGCGACGATCTGCTGTACGGCGAACTGGGCGACGATACCCTGGACGGCGGGTCGG
>WVZU01000037.1 GCA_011772275.1 Planctomycetales bacterium
CCCGTCAACGGGCCTTGTGCGCGGGGTAGCCTGGCATGAACACCCCGGCATAAATGCCGGGGCTAAATGCAGAGGCGTCAGTTTTGGGAAATACCGCCCCGGCATCACTGCCGGAGCTGTTTGGACCGTGGTAGGTTGACATCGATCGCGGGCACAGATCGTCTAACCGCCATCCCGGCCTACGAGTCTTGGCATCGCCAACCCAGGCAAAACCGGCATTCTAGCCCCGTGCTTTAGCACGGGGATTAAGGTATACCCATCGGGTACCAGCTCCGTTTACGGAGCTTCTCGCTTCCCGGCTTGAGCCCTCCAGTTACTCATACTGCAGAGACCCACCCATGTCGCGCAATTTCTACAGCGAAATCTATCTGCACATCGTCTGGCACACGAAGAACAGCTCGCCCCTGTTGACCGCGACCGTCGAACCGATCGCTCATCGGTGCTTGAAAGACCGTATCCTCAAAACACCAGACGTTTTCCTGCATGAAATCGGTGGCACCGAAACTCACGTTCATGTGGCGGTAACCGTGCCGCCAACCCTGACGCTCAGCGATTGGATAGGCCAATTAAAAGGTGGCTCGTCCCACGACGTGAATCAAGAAGTCGGCAAGCGGCAGAAAGTCTTGCAATGGCAAGCCGGTTACGGAGTTGTCAGTTTTGGGAAGAAAGATCTTCCCTGGGTCACCAATTACATCCGCGACCAGCGCGACCATCATGCGCGAAAAACGGCCCACGACCGCTTGGAACAAATTTCCCCGCCGGGTGCCTGAGGGCCGGTGGCTCAAGCCGTGCCAGGGAGAAGGCCCGTCAACGGGCCTTGTGCGCTGGGTAGCCTGGGATGACCACCCCGGCATAAATGCCGGGGCTAAATGCAGAGGAAGCGTGACGGGGTCGGGAGTCTTTTTCGATCAAGCAGTTTTGGTAACGCAGACGGCCANNCGGCACTAATACAGCGCCGTGGCCAGTTGGCGGCGGTAGGTGGTGGTCAACGGCGAATCGTCGGGCAGCAGCTGGAAGATGTCGACCATCAGCTGTTTGGCCGACTCGCCAAATTCCTGCTTGTCCTCACGGATCAGTTGCAGGGCGGTCTGGAGGGCCTCCTCGTACTGGCCGGCGGCGGCCAGGGCCTCGGCCAGGCGGAAGGCCAGCGACAGGTCCTGCGGCCGGGCGGCCACTGCCGCTCGGCACGCCTCCACGTCACCCGCCTCTTGTCCCAGCGCGCGGACGTCCAGCTGGGCCTTGATCTTCTGGGCCTCGGCTTCCAGGTGTCCGCGGCGCTCGAGCTGTTCGATCAGCTGGCGGCTCTCGTCGGCACGTCCGACCCGCAACAGCAGGCCGGCCAGGCCGATCTTGGCGGTGGCCAGGTTGGCGTCCAGGGCCAGGGCCTGGCGGTAAGCCGCTTCGGCCGCGGCCGCGTCGGCGGCAGCCAGCTTTTCTGCCTCGGCCACCCGCCGTTCGGCCTCGGTCGGCAACAGCCGGTCCAGCCACATCCGCAACTGCTCTTCTGGCAAGACGCCCATAAAGGCGTNNGGCGTAGACGGCCGGGATCCCTTGCACATCCAGGCGGCTGGCAGACGCCGGCGCCTGCTCGGTGTTGGCCTTGACCAGCACAAATTGTCCCTGGTGCTCGGCGGCTAACTTCTCCAGCACCGGCGTCAACAGGCGGCAAGGCTGACACCACTCGGCCCAAAAGTCGACGACCACCGGCTGCTGTCGGGACCGGTCCAGGACATCCGCGTCAAAGGTCTCGTCGGTCGTCTCGACGATCCAATCCGACGCAGG
>WVZU01000436.1:0-2599 GCA_011772275.1 Planctomycetales bacterium
TCCCAGACGGTCCACAGCTGACTCCAAGTCTCCTGATCGAAATCCGCGGGCAGGTACGCCTTCGATCGCAACAGCCGATAACCACGCTCAGCCTCGGTCTCGCCCACCGCACCGGTCGTCGCGGCCACCAGTACCAGCCCGACGCCCCAGCCGACACGCAGGCCAAAGCTCAGCTCAGCCCTCCGCCCCGCCAGCCGCTGGAGGATTCGCCTGACGATCAACAATCCCCGGAACATAGAGAGCCTGCAGGGGGCCAGAAAAGACTTTCTGGCATCGTAGAGCGCCGCGTGAAAAATGTCAAAACGCACGCCGCCCGCGACCGGATCGTCCTAGAAGGCGGCCTCCAGACCCGGGATCTCCTCCACGCCGACGGGGACCGTCAGCGACGAACCCTCCAAGGCGCTGCCGATCGGTTCGGCCCGCCCGCCCAAATGCCGAGCCAGAAAGGCCTCGGTCAAGGCATAAAATGCCAGGCGATTTTCGGGTCGAGCCAACCCGTGGCCTTCGTCGGTAAACAAAACGTAGGTTACCGGGATCTTGTTGTTTTGCATCGCCTCCACCATCTGTTCCGCCTCCGCCTCTTTGACTCGTGGATCGTTCTTTCCTTGAGCGATCAGGAGGGGGCGGCGGATTTTCTGAGCGTGGTAGAGGGGCGAGCGGCGGCGGAGTTCGTCCCGTCCCGCCGGGGTGTCAATGTCCCCAACCCGCTCGATCAGCTGCTGACGAAATGATTCCCAATAAGGCGGAATCGCCTCGATCAGCGTGATCAGACTCGAGGGTCCCACAATGTCCACGCCGCAAGCAAACACGTCCGGCGTAAAGGTCAGCCCCACCAGCGTGGCGTAACCGCCATAACTGCCCCCCGTAATCGCAATCTTCTCTCGATCCGCAATCCCCTCGGCAACGGCCCACCGCACCGCATCCAGCAGATCGTCGTGCATCGTGCCGGCCCATTGTCGCCGAGCGATGTTTTGGAAGTTCTTGCCGAAACCGGTCGAACCACGGTAGTTGACGCTCAACACCGCATAACCCCGATTGGCCCACAGCTGGTGTTCGCCATCAAAACCCCAGCTGTCCCGGGCCCAAGGCCCCCCATGGACCAACAGCACCATCGGCAAGGGCTGATCGGGACGTCCCCTCCCGGCCGGGTCGCTGCCGACCGGCAACGTGAGGTAACTGACCAGCTTCAGGCCATCACGAGCGGTGATGACCAGCGGATGCATGTGCGCCAACGGGAGATTTTCCAGAGCGGCGCGATGCACAAACAAGAACCGTAATTGCTTGGTGTCGCGATCGAAATGGAAATAACGCACCGGGCCGTTATCCAGCAAATCCGCCACAATCCACTGGCGGTCGTCGTTCGACCAGCTGGCAATCCCCATCTCGCCCCGCGCCTGCCGGCTGGCCAGCTGAAAGTCCCGCTGGACTTCCTCGTCAAAAAACTTCCGCTCCCGCTTGGCGTAATAAAAAGAAACCGCCTGGATCGTGTTTTCGGTGGGATGCGATTTGATGGCGCCGACATCGGCACGCGGGTCAGCGGCAATCAGCTTTTTTTCGCCACTGTTTAAATCCAGGGTGACCAGAGCCGCCGTGTCCCGCTGGCGACTGTCGGCAAGATACAACACCTGACCCGACTTGTCGAAACCAAGGAACCGCGTGGTGGCGTTGTCTTCCTGCGGGATCTGCAAAAACGGTCGCCACGCAATCTCCACCTGCTGCTCGGTACCCTCGGCCGGCTGGTAATAGGCCAGGCTGCCGTCCGGCTGAAACTTGGACGCGAACCGGATGCGGTAGTCCTCGTCGATCACAAACCCTCGATAACCAGGGTTCTTTTGAGCCAGCTGTTTCTGGCCGGTCAGAATGTTCACGCGGTAGACATCGTGATAGCGCGGATCCCGGTCATTCAAACCGATCAGGATCTCATCCGGCCGCCGGTGACTGACCGATTCGACGCGAGCGCGAACTCGATTCTGGCCGGTCGGATCCGCCTGCTCGCCCCGCCCCTCCGCATCGGGGGTCAGGTTGCGGATCTTGTTGGTCTGCAGATCGATACAATAAATTTTCCAATTTTCGTCCCCGTCCACGTCCTGCGAGTACAAAATGTGGCGGCCGGTGTGCGCCCAGAAAAAAGAACGGATCCCGCGATGCCTGTCGTCCGTCAAAGGCCTGGCCTTGCCCACGTCTGCCACAGGGGCCAGCCAAATATTCAGGACACCGTCCCGCGGGGCAAGAAACGCCACCTGGGTGCCATCGGGGCTCAAGTCCGGAGCGATCTTGTCCGGGTTGCCAAAAAAAACTTCCCGACCAATCAACGGCACAGCTGGCCTGTCGGTATTTCGCTCAACGCTCTTCGGCATGGGGCTGGCTGACGATGCGGCCGGTTCGCTTGCCCCCGGCAAGGCAGCGGCAGCCGGCTCAGTGGGTTCAGTGGCTTCAGCCGGCTCAGTAGGCACTGTGGGCTCAGTAGGTTCAGCCGGCTCAGTAAGCTCAGTCGGCTGCGAAACCAGCCGTTCGGCAGGCGCCCGAACCGATTCGGTCCCGGATTCGGTCCCACTCGAAGCCCTCCCATCCACCCCAAACCCATTCGGCTCAATCGACG
>WVZU01000436.1:2628-2840 GCA_011772275.1 Planctomycetales bacterium
AGCGCCACGCCCACAGCAATCACAGCCTTACGCATGGCATCGTCCTTAGGGCAGCAAAGGGGAGTGAAAAGAGCGGAGCGGGCGGCCCGCTCGACGGCACGTCCGGCTGGCAAGCCTAGGACCCTACCGGCGAGTCGTAAGAATTGCAATAGCTCGACATATCGCCAACCAACAACAACAATCAACGCCGGCCGATACATCTCCCGTGACCG
>WVZU01000124.1 GCA_011772275.1 Planctomycetales bacterium
CGGATGGAGCGGATCCGGTCGAACCGTGGCTGGCCACGGTCCAGCACGGGCGTTCCTGGCAATCTTGCGAAAGACGAGAACTCCTGGGAAGACGGCAGCTTTTGGCCGTCATGCGGGGGACGGGCAAGAGTGCCCGTCCTACAAGAAGGAGCGCAGGAAGAATAGAAACACCAAGGAGCAGCACGCAACAGGTGTCGGGGCACGCCACCCGGGTTGAACTTTGTCGGGTTCTGGAAAGTTCAGTTTTAGGTTTAACGAGTCGAGCAGATGATGCGGAATTTAGTCCTGGTGTTGGGTGATCAGCTGGACCCCCATGCGGCGGCCCTGGACGATTTTGACGCGGCCCAGGACGCCGTGTGGATGGCCGAAGTGGTGGAAGAAGCCACCCACGTGTGGTGCCATCAAAAGCGGATCGCGTTTTTCTTTAGCGCCATGCGTCACTTTCGGGACCAGTTGCGAAAAAAGCATTGGGAGGTGCACTATCACCAGCTGGGACGGCAACCTCGCAAGGACCGCGGGCCCGATTTCGCCACGGTCCTCACCGCGGACGTGGGCCGGCTGGGTCCGCAAAAACTGGTCGTGGCCCTCCCGGGCGACTATCGCGTCCGGCAGAGCCTACAGCAGGCGGCAGACCGCCTGGGGTTGGAGCTGGAAGTCCGTCCCGACCGGCATTTCTATGTGAGCCCGGAGGAATTTGCCGAATTTGCTGGGGGCCGCAAGTCACTGGTCCTGGAGACCTTCTACCGCCACGTCCGCCGCCAGCACGACGTGTTGATGGACAACGGGCAGCCGGTGGGGGGGAAATGGAATTTTGATGAGGAGAACCGCAAAGCGTTTGGTCGGGAGGGGCCAGGTCGTCTTGCCGGCCCGCACGCTTTCCGGCCTGACCGAGTGACGCAGGAGGTGTGCGGGCTGGTTGCGGCACGTTTTGGGGACCATCCGGGCACCCTGGACAGCTTTGATTTGCCCGTCACCCACGCTCAGGCCCGCACGATGTTGCGGGACTTCATCCACCGCTCGCTGCCCCAGTTTGGTCCCTACGAAGACGCCATGTGGACCGACGAGGCCTTTGTCTATCACTCGCGCCTTTCGGCTGCCTTGAACGTCAAACTGTTGGATCCGCGGGTCTGCGTGCAGAAAGCGGTGGAGGCGTACCAGACCGGTGCGGCGCCGCTGAACAGCGTGGAGGGCTTCGTCCGCCAGATCCTCGGCTGGCGGGAATTCATCCGCGGCGTCTACTGGCTGTTCATGCCGGACTACGCAGAAAAAAACCACCTTCAGCACCAGGCCGACGTGCCCCCCTTCTTCTGGGACGGACAGACGGATCTGGCGTGTGTCCGCGAATCGATGCAGCACGTCGTCCGCCATGGTTATGCTCACCATATCCACCGCTTGATGGTCCTGGGCAATCTGGCGCTCTTGCTGGGCGTCCACCCCCGCAAATTTCACGACTGGCACATGGCGATGTACGTGGATGCCGTGGACTGGGTGTCGTTGCCGAACGCGCTGGGGATGAGTCAGTATGGGGATGGGGGGATCGTGGGCACGAAGCCGTACGTGTCGACCGGCAATTACATTCACCGGATGAGCAATTTTTGTGGGGGCTGTCGGTACGACTATCGAGCGGCCACGGGGGAAGACGCGTGTCCCTTCACCACGCTGTACTGGGACTTTCTGGATCGGCACTACGGGCGATTCCAAAAGAACCCACGGATGAGCTTGCAGATCAAGCACGTGGAGAAAAAGCGTGCCACGCCGGAGATGGTGGAGATCCGAGCGGCGGCAGAGCGGCTGAAACGGGCCTGGGGGGGTGAAGGAGCGGTCGAGGGTCCGCAGTGACGAGCGGCCGGCTGTCTTTTAATCGCCGGCCAGTTCCGTAGCCGTTGGCGGCAGCGTCAAAAGTTCCAGCCGCTTGTTTTCCAGTCGTCCTTGTCGTTCGACCAACAACTGGCAGGTGTTGCCGGCGGCGGCCAGCAGCTTGTGAAAAT
>WVZU01000181.1:0-4728 GCA_011772275.1 Planctomycetales bacterium
AACGCCGACGGACCACTGGGCCCAACCGGGCCTGGAGATCGACCAGGATCCGCTGTTCCAAAGTGGAGTCCCGTCCCAAGACGATCCAGCCCAGCGTTTGGGGGGGCT
Organism: Planctomycetales bacterium; assembly: GCA_011772275.1. Lineage (GTDB taxonomy): Bacteria > Planctomycetota > Planctomycetia > Pirellulales > UBA7805 > CS4-C045. The sequence continues at coordinate 109 of WVZU01000181.1, forward strand.
GGTCGAACGAATTTTGGACGCGATCCAGCGATTCCTTAAATTCGATTGTCGTTACCGTAGCTCGTTCTGGCCGCTGGACATCTTCCAACTCTTTTTGAACCTGGACGTCTACCAGGTAACCGCCGGCGGTGGGGATCACGCGAACAAGGCCCCAGCGGCGAATCGACTGGAAGGTACTTTGCCAGCGGTTGACCGGTCCCACCGAATCGTGCCGCCACGGTTCCAGCACGGTCGCGCCGGTCAACGGATACGTCTGGATTTTTCCTTCCACCAGTACGTTGCCAACCTGCCGCACGCGTTCTTCGCTCTTGATGCGAAAATAGTCGTCGACAACATCCACCAGGGCCTCCCAGAACAGTTCTTGACTGGTGGCCGGGATGAAGACAGGATCGGGACCGGCGGTTACCAGCGGGACCCCAGCCTGCTGCTGGACCGCATTCCATGGCGGAGTCGCCCAGACTTCGGTGAGTGCCATTTCGGAAATGGCCGGCGGATGGCAGCCCGCCAGTGCGGCGAGTGCCCCCAGCAACACGGTGGAATCGATCAAACGCCGCCGCATAGTTGGCACCTGACAATTTTTGCGAACGCAAAGCTGACCAGACGGAAGAAATGGCGGCGTAGTCTGCAGAAAATGCGAGGGCCGTGCAAGAGCAGCTCTTCTTGCCAGCACAGCCAGTGGCCTGTCAAGCTGGTTCTGCTGGGTCGGGCGGCCTGTGGGACATGCCGAAAGGCTTGGCGACTTTCGCGACGGGGGAGAACGCCGGCAGGTGTTCAACTGCGGCCCGTCAGGTCCCGATGGGTTGGCTGAGGCCTTGCGGGGCGAAAGGAGTCGATCGCTGCGATTTTCAATTCCGAGCCGGTCTGGTGGGCGGCCTGTTCCAACTGAGCTCGGACGGCGTCCTGCAAGGCATCTGGTTCGGTAGCCACGCGCGCGTTGACAACCAGGTCCAGCGATCTGGCTTGAACCTCTGCGGCACAGGACAGTTCGGGCGGCTGTTGGCTACTGACCAGGTTCGCCATCGCCCATCCTTCCTCGCTGAGCCCCAAGACTTTCACATGGGCCGGCTCGGCGCCCTGGAGGCTCTTTAACTGACGGGCGAGCCCCTGAACGATTTCCAGTACGACCTCATCGACGGCAAAAGGGGCATCGGCCGACCCCAGCCGGGCTCGCCCGTTCAGCCAGCAAAGTTCTGCCTCGCCGTCGGCATAGACGTCGTAATCAATCGCCAGGGCCGCCGCTGGCCGGCCAGCCGGTTGATCCAGAGCGGCCAGTAATGCTTCAAAGCCGTCCCCCTGCAGCGCGCTGATCGCCAGCACACGCTTGCTCGGATAGCGCTTGCGGACCAGTTGCACCAGCTCCTGCCGCTGGTCCTCGGCATACCTGTCGATCTTGTTGACCGCGACAACGTCTGCCTCTTCGATCTGCTTCAAAAAAATGTAGGCGGCCTTGGGCGAGAATCCAGCCGCGTCGGGTTGATCCCGCAGGATCTTTTGACCATGTTCCGGTTTGACCAACACGGCCAGCGGGCCGACTTCAAAACGCTGGCCGTGCAAACGGCACAGCGGTTCAACGACGGTCGCCATCAGATCGGTGCAGCTTCCGACCGGTTCGGCCAAAATCACGTCTGGATGGTCCTCGGCCTCGATGTGGGNNCCTCGATGTGGGAGATCACGGCAGTCAATTCGTCGAATTTGCAGCAAAAGCAGGCGCCAGGCACCTCGCCAACGCGAAATCCTTGTGCCCGCAGGGAGTGGGTATCGACCAGATCGTACGACTGGTCGTTGGTGACCAACCCCACCTTCAGCCCGCGATCGAGATACGCCTGTGCGGCCCGCGCCATGGCGGTTGTCTTGCCGGCACCCAGAAAGCCCCCCAGCATTAAGAATCGCGTTTTTCGCATAAGGGCAGTGTAATCCACCGCCGTTCGGCGCGAAAGAAGGCCGGGCTTTTGGCCCTCGGCCAGAGGATACGGCGGGCGGTTGGATATCGGGCGACGTTCCGCAGCGTCCCGATCCAGCAGCTGCTGGGGGAGTCACGGAAAATGCTGTTTGATATGCCGAACCAACTGACCCGACGGATCGGGCAGTCGCTGCTGCAGCCGATCGCTGAACTGGCCGGGCGGGGTCCGCTGTCGGACGTCGGCCAGGTAGCGAACCAGTTCCTGTTGAGCGGCGGGGGGGCCGTGCAGGAGGAAATGGGTCCACGCCCAGGCGGCTCGATACTCCACGCGTCCCATTTCGCTCAACTGCCGCTTCGCTTCCAGTCGCTCTAGCGATGGCAGCTGACCCAACCGCAGGCTCCACCGCAGCCCTTTGCGGTGCGGGCTGCCGGTCGCACGTTCGTCAGGCGGATTCTCGAAGTATTCGGCCAGCCCCTCATCCAGCCACAGCGGCACCATGGGCAAGGAGGCGTGCAGGAGGGCATGGGTACATTCGTGTCGCATGTCGGTATCCAGACTGTCCGAAAAGTAGGCCAGCACCATGCCGGGCCCTTTGTTTTTGACATACAGAGCACGGCGATAGGGCACGTTGGGAAACCAGCGGTTCAAGTATTGGTCGTACTGGGCGCGGCTGCGAAACAGGTAAATTTCGATCCGTTCCTGAGCGGGTGGGATTTGCAGATGGTGGACTAAATCTTCCTGGATACGAGCCAGATCGGCAAAAATCCGTTCGTGCCCGCTCAACAAAAAATCGGCTCGACACACAAAAGGGCCGAACGCGCGGATATCGATCCACGGTTGGGCGTTGGCAGGGTTGAGGAACGAGCCGCTGAGGGCGGCAAGGGCTGCGCTGTGCAGGCAGATTCGCCGCCAAGCTAAACATGGCCGAAGAAAAATCACCGCACCCTTTCCCTTTATCCCGCTTGCCTGTGTCCACACTCGCGTCCGCCACGGCAGATTAACCCGCTCGGCGAAGTCCCCACCAGCCGCGCAGCCCGGGTCTGGCCCCCTGCTGAACGCCGGCGGCGACCGACTTGCCGCTGGCCACGCGGCCAGGATTTTCACAGCAGATCCGCCGGGCATATTCCGTTCCGACCAACTGCGTGGCTCGTCGAAAAGCGGCCTGCAGACGCGGGCGTCGAGCGGTCGCGCCGTGGGCGTCGGTGGCCAGGAAATGGCACAGACCCTCCTGCAGGATCTTCTGCGAAAATTGCTGAACCGACGGACCAAACGTTCCCAACAGACTTCCTGCCGTGACTTGCATCAGGCAACCTGCCGAGACAAGTTGTGTCAGCAGCGAGGGTTGGCGAAGGATCCCCTGGTTGCGTTCCGGATGGGAAAGGATGCTTTGCAATCCCACGCCCCGTAGGGCCTCCACCAGGGGATCCAACGGCAGATACAGGTCGTGTGGCAGTTCCAACAGGACGTGCCGCCCCTGGTCACCCAGCGTCAGCACGCGATCGGCCTGCAGTTCCGCCACCAAATCGGGTTCGATGCGAACATCCGCACCGGGCAGGACGTTCAGCGGTATCTGGCGTTCGCGCAGCAAAGCGTCCAGCTGCCGTACCCGCTGGCGGACGTCCGCCGCTGTATTTTGTCGGTAGCTGCCCAACTGGTGCGGCGTGCACAAGATGGTTTGGACCCCATCCGCGACGGCCAGTTCAGCCATCGCCAGGGATTCGTCCCAATCCCGCGCGCCGTCGTCGATGCCGGGCAGCAGATGGCAGTGGATGTCAACAAAGCAGTGGTCAGCCACGAGGGGACCCCGAAGTTACGCGGCCTGGCGCCTGATTTTGGGACCTTGATTTTTTGCGGCGACCCGATCCGGGAACTTGCCCCGGACCGACAGTGCCGGCCGCTGACCGGTATGTAACTCGGTCCGGGCTTTGGCAGCTTTCCCATAGCTCCAACGAGAAACATAAAACGCGTAAGAACAGTGCCGGCAACGAATGGGGACCAGGAACAGCAACCGGCACAAGAACCGATCGAGCCAATGCGTTGTTTGCACCCCGACTTTTCTGTCCCAGCAATTCGGACATCGCATAATCGAACTCTCGCAAAAGGGTCGAATCTCGCGGCAGCACCAGAACGGGATTCGCAAACGCCGCCAGGCTCGTTCGCAAGGCCCACGGGCAAGGCGTCGTATAGCGAGACCGCCTGCCGGAGACCAGATCAGATTGCCGGCCATCTCAAAATGAAACAGACTTCTCAGATTGAGACAGGCATGCTGGCACCGCTGGCCCGCATCGGCCAGGCCACATCGCTCGCAACCCTGCCCACTCACACAATTTACCACCCGCCCGCTTCAGCCATCCCCCGCTGCGGCATGGCCTTTGCCTCCTAGTCCGCAAGGCACGAAATCATTTTTGCCTGGGTTTTTTTGCGTGCGTTTTGTCGGTCTCATTTTTTCTTGTTTTTCTCTTATTTGGCGAGGGCGCGTCCATGTTAGTGCTGAGTCGAAAGGCGGGCGAATCGATCAAGATTGGCCGCGAAATTACGGTTTTCATCAATCGCATTTCTGGCAACCGGGTGACATTGGCCGTGAATGCTCCGCGCCATATCGGAATCATCCGAGGCGAACTGACTCCCTTTGAAGATTTCGAGGAGGCGGGTTCTGCGGAGACGGTTCAGCGGAACAGGACAGCTTCCCTGTCGTTCGGTCCCGAAAACGAACCTGTTA
>WVZU01000181.1:4745-8133 GCA_011772275.1 Planctomycetales bacterium
TTCAGCAGGTGATCGTCGCCCAGCAGTACGGGATGGTGCAGCAGCAGGGTAGAATCCGCCGCGTGACCGCTATGGTCCAGGGTACCGTGGCGGCGGCAGCGTCGGGGGCTGCGCCGAGCGAAGCCGGAGAAGCCGGAGTCGAGAGGTACGCCCTCGGCCCGCAGGGCGGCGACGAGCTGGTCGCGGGTGACGTTACCTGGGAGCGATCGGCTTCGGTTAAGAAAGAGGCCAAGCTTGTAAAAGCCTGGTTCGCAGTCCGCGGACCATTCGTTGGGCGACTTTAAGAAGTTGATGTCGCGCATCTGGGCGATCAGTCTCGCCGCCGCCCGAAGTCGCTGTTGATTGTATCTTTTTAGTTTTTCCAGCTGGGGCAGCAGCACGGCGGCCTGCAGTTCGCTCAGCGGAAACGCATCGTTTCCCCGCTGCGCATAAATCTTCGCTCGCTGGAAAACGTCCTGGCGATTGGTCAACAACGCCCCTCCCCGACCCGCTGTCAATAGTTTGCTGCCGCCAAAGCTGAGAACTCCCACGTCGCCGAAGGTACCGACCAGCTGTCCCTGGATACGGGCGCCGGGAGTCTGACAAGCGTCTTCCAGTATCGCAATTCCTGCCGCTTGGGCCCAGGCAATCAGCTCGGACATGGGTGCCAGCGTTCCATGCAGGTGGGAGACAATCACCGCTTGCGTGCTTGGTGACACGGCCGGCGCCAGCTGTTCGGGATCCAAAGACCAGCTACCCGGCCGGAGATCGACCAGCACTGGCCGAGCACCCACGGCTTCGATCGCGCGAAAATTTCCCGGAAAGTCATAACCGGCCAGGATAACCTCGTCCCCCGGGCCGATGGCCAGACCGCGCAGCGCAGCCTCGATGGCATACGTCCCGGAACAACACAGCAAGACATGCGAGACACCGTGCAGACAGGCCAGGCGATCGACCAGCGCGGCGGTCGAAGGACCGTGATATCGGCCCCAAGCTCCTGACTCGTAGGCTGCCTGTAGCGCCCGACAAACCCCCTCGTCGGGCAACGGCCATGCTGGCACTTGATCGACCGCCGGCTGGCCGCCATGAATCGCCAGCTGGTCACAATTTTTGATTTTGAGACTTGACGTCATCGATCGTTTTTCGGTAAACGCGTCTTGCCAGCCGCTGCGGCTGACCCCGCATCGGCGGATTGCCGTTCGACCAGCGAAGATAGTTATTATGGAACGACTACGGAACCCGTTGCAAATCCGTAAACNNCTGATTAGCCTCTTCAAACCGCGCGACTGGTCTGGCCGAATCGGGCGAGCAGTGTGGTGGGAGTCGCGCAGCGATATCATGCTAAGGAGAGCAAGTACGATGCAGCTTTCTCGCACCTTTTGCGGCACGAGCGTGCTAGCGGGCATGTTGGCCGTGATGTTCAGCGGTCCCGTGGCTTCAGCGGCCGAAACCGTGCTGGCCACCTCCCAGGTCGCCGACGTTTCGCTGGGCAAAAATGGCTTGTTGCAAGGCCAAGTCGTGACCGTTCAAGGCTCACCGGCGGCCGGCGTGCCACTTGTTGTTCTATCCAACGGTGCGCAGGTCGCCAAGACCGTCACGGGCCCAAAGGGCCGATTCACGATCGCAGGTATGCGAGCAGGCTTGCATCAGGTGCTGGTGGCGGGCCAACCAAGCAACGTCCGCCTTTGGTCGGCAGATTCCGCCCCCCCCGTTGCCCAAACACGAATGTTGCTGGTCGCCAACAGCGAGCACGTGGTTCGGGGCAATTATAGCTACAGCGGGCTGGGAGTGGGCGGGAACTGGCGCAAGCTGGCCGCTATCGCGCTGGGCGGAGCGCTGGCCTACGGCATCTACGAGTATGCCGAAGACGATTCCGGCAGCTAACCCGCGCTTCTGACCAGACATCTTCTGCGCGACGAGCGTGTCTTGGCTCGGCCGCTTCCGGCGTCACCGTCCGAGGCCCAACCTTTGATCCCTGCGCCTTGCGGTTCAATCGCGTCTTCTTGATTGCCAGGCAAAGACTTTCCGTCGCCTCGCAAAAAAATTTGTGCCAAATCCGCGCCGAGCCGCAACGATGTTTGATCAGTGGCCGGTCGAGTCGCCAACCGCAAAGCGATGCCATGCAACACCCTGGAGCGCCAGCCCCAGGGAACGCCTCACGGGGTCGGGAGTCTTTTTCGCCACTGAAAAACCCTGCATCGATGGATATTCGGACGGGTGGCGAAAAAGACTCCCGACCCCCTCCGGCCCATGCTTGCAGGCTAAACACGTACGCCTTCTGTGAAGCCGGCCGTTGGCTGGATGTACGCTCAAAACACGGCGCCCCGAGAGCGCTTCACTCTTTTTGCGGATTGATCCCATAGGACCCGCCTTCATCAGGCGCCGTTCGCACCGGCGGGCTGGGAAAGGATGAAAAGCAACGTGCTGCAGATCCACTGCAGCGCCGCTCGTCCGTTTTTTTAACAATCGCATCACGCGACTGCCTGGATTTCACTCAGCCGGTTTTTTGCGCGCACTGCCAGCTGGGATATCGCCAAATGGCCCAACTTAGGGAAGGTTGGCCGAGATTATCGATTAATTCGAGTTTATTTTCTAAGTCAACGTTGCCGGTTACCGATACATGAGATTGATTACTGCAGATCGTAGACCAGGAAGTGAGCAATGAACGTTTTCGTTTTCCGACGAGTCCACCTGGCCGCCTTCGCGATTCTTCTGCTGGCCGCCCGCCACACCGAAGCGCAAGCCGTCAGATTGCCTGATCCTGGTCAGAATTCTGCCTTACCTGTCGACGTCGCCCTGCAAGCCGACCAATCAATGCACGGGATGTTGCTGGACCGGAATGGATCCGCTGTCGCGCGGACGGTGGTGACGCTGTATCGCGACCAGATGGCGCCGCAGAGCACCACCACGGACGCCGCAGGCCATTTTCGGTTTACCGACGCGCGGGGGGGTCTGGCCGTACTGGCCAGTGGACAGCAGCTGAGCGTCGTCCGCCTGTGGGCACCCCGAACGGCACCGCCTCACGCCCACCCGCAAGCGGTTCTTTACTTCAGCGAAGTCATGCGAGGGCAAGGTTGTGGACCTGGCGCCCCGTGCGGTGGGCGTGGCTGTCCGATCTGCAGTGGTGGCATGGGCCCGATCGCTCATAGGTATCACGGCATAAAATCCCCTGGCGGAGGCATTTTTGGTGGCTTGAACCTGCCTTCTGTACATCCAGTGCAGGCGTTAAAGAACCCGGCCACGTTGGGCGTGCTGATCGGCGGCGCCGTCGCCCTGCCGATCGTGCTGCACGAGGACGAACGGTTGCCCGTCCCCGGCAGCTAGCAAAAGGCAGCCCCAAAGGCGGAGGCCCTAAAGGCGGGCAGCCCCAAAGGCAGTTGTCCCCGCTGGGCCTCCCCAAAGGCAGTTG
>WVZU01000431.1 GCA_011772275.1 Planctomycetales bacterium
CCCCCAGGACCGCCGGACCATGCCGGAGTTCTTTATCGAGTTTGCAAGTTCGGTGCCAAGCAATCGGCATCGGTTATAATTGCCTGCGGCGGCGGTTTCGATCGGGCCGGCCCCCCAAACCGCCTGGCTGACGGCCGCCAACCGTGCGTTATCGCACATTTTTCTAAAATCGCACACCCTAGATTTTACTGCCGAGGCCTGCCGGGGCTTGCGGTTGGGGGGTTGAGCGAGATTTGGGCTGGCTGTTGATGGGTGGCATAGTCGTTGCTCACTTGGAGCGAAACGATCTGTTTCTGGCCGATGGCGGGAACGCTGGATGGGGGGGATTCGCAAAGGGAGGGAGAAGGAGAGATGTCGGAGGTCACGGTCGATATGGACCTGTTAATTGTCGACGACGACGCGGATTTTCGGGCCACGGTGGCACGGCGGTTTCGCCGCCGCGGCTTTCGCGTGGAGGAGGCGGGCAGCGGGGAGGAGGCCTTGAATCTGGTCCAGCGGCGGCAGTTTGACGTGGCGGTCATCGACATGTTGATGCCCGGCATGTCGGGCCTGGAGTTGATCCAAAAATTCAAAGAGCGGCAGGCGGAATGCGAACCGATCATGCTGACCGGCCAGGGCACGATTGAATCGGCGGTGCAGGCCATGAAGCTGGGCGCCTACGACTACCTGCAGAAGCCGTTTCCGCTGGCCGACCTGGAGTCGGTGATCCAGAGGGCGTACGGGCATCACCAGCTGTGCAAGGAAAACCGCCAGCTGCGAGCGGTGCTGGAACGGACCCTTCCCTCCAGCGAGATGGTCGGCGAATCGGCGGCAATGAAAGAGGTGTTTCGCTTGATTGAACGGGTCGGCCCGACGGACAAGGCGATCTTGATCCAGGGGGAAAGCGGTACGGGCAAGGAATTGGTGGCCCGGGCGCTGCATCGGGCGAGTCCGCGAGCAAAGAAGCCGATGGTGGTCATCAACTGTGCCGCCCTGCCCGAGACGTTGTTGGAAAGCGAGTTGTTTGGCCACGAAAAAGGGGCGTTTACAGGTGCCGTGAGTGCCAAGCCGGGGTTGTTCGAACTGGCGGACGGCGGCACGTTGATGATTGACGAAATCGGCGAGATGCCGGGTACGGTACAGGCCAAGCTGTTACGGGTGCTGGAAGACGGATCGATGCGCCGCGTCGGTTCACTGAAGGAACGCCGAGTCAACGTGCGGCTGCTGGCGGCCACCAATCGCAATATGGAAGAGGAGGTCCGGGCGGGCCGCTTTCGCGAAGACCTCTACTACCGCATCAACGTAATGTCCCTCCAGCTGGCTCCCTTGCGCGAACGGCAGGAGGACATTCCGCTGCTGGTGAGACATTTCATCGACCCGGACTGGGAGATCGAGCCGGAGGCGATGCAAGCCATCCAGCGCTACGCCTGGCCCGGAAATGTCCGCCAGCTGATCAATGCCCTGGAACGGGCCAAGGTGCTGGCCGACGAAGAGACGATTCGTCTGTACGATCTGCCCAACGAGGTGAGCCGAGCGACCGAGGAGGAGCATCCGGCGGGCGAACTGACAGACACGGCCCTGGCAACCATCGAAAGGGCCCATATCGTCGAGGTCTTGCAGCGCGAAAAGGGGAATAAATCTCGAGCGGCCGGATCCTTGGGTATCAACCGCCGCAGCCTCTATCGGCTGATCGAAAAATTCGGGATCACCGCCGACGAGCTGAGCGGCTTTGAGTAGCGGCTCGCTGCGCGCTGAAATTTTGTACGTGCAAAAGCCCGGCTGTATTGCGAGGGGAATTCGAGCCAGCGCAACGGGGTCGCAGCGCAAGGCAGCGCACCGGGGTCGAGCGCACCGGGGTCGGGAGTCTTTTTCGCCACTGCAAAAACCCTTTATCGATAAATCGTGGGACGGGTGGCGAAAAAGACTCCCGACCCCTTCCTGCCCATGCCGCAGGCTAAACACGTCCGAAATTTCCACCGGGCCGTTATGACAAAAGGCCAAAAACCGGCTTCGCAGAAGCCGGCTACAGGCGGCCGGGGCCCAAGGCTAGTCGTTGTCGGCAGGGCGCTGCAGAGCGACACAAAAGCGACCGCCTTCACCCGGCTTCGACTCCGCCCAGACTTGCCCCCCATCACGCTCGATCAGGNNACGCTCGATCAGGTGCATGGTGAAATACAGCCCCAGCCCGCTGCCCGGCTTGTGGCGCTGTTCGGCCAGCCGGCGGAAAGGCACGAAAATCCGCTGGAGCTCCCCCGGCGGAATCCCCGGCCCGTTGTCCTCGA
>WVZU01000214.1:0-9524 GCA_011772275.1 Planctomycetales bacterium
CCCCTGGACGCACGTCACCCAGATGTTCGGCGGCGAGGGAAGTGCCGCAACGCTTGTCCTGCATCGACGCGAAGATTTTTTCCGAAACGGTTGGCGGGTTGCCCGACCGGAAAAATAAAGCAGGGGGAGGGGAGGGGGGGGGTACCGGACGGGCTGCCTGGGACAGGATCGCTACCGGCGCGGCAAACGGGGTACAATCGGATTACGAAGGCCCGGTCATCAGATCGTGGCGGGGTAAGGTTGCGGCGGCCCTTCGCCCTGCGGTCTTACATCGTTTCCGTTCGCCATATTTCGCCTGCAGGTGGGAGTCTGGCATGGCCCACAACGTTCCCCCTCCTGATGACGCGTCCCAGCAACAAGCCGGCACCCTGGCCAAATACATTTTGCTGTTTGCCGCTTTCGGCCTTTTCGGACTGTTCGTCACTGCGTCGAAGTACGAACAACGCCAAGCCAAAATCGAACAGCGGTTTCACGGCATCCAAAAGATGCAAAGAGACGCCGGCAGGGACGGGGCGGCTGAGCCGGTCGCGACCCACACGTCCCAGCAGCGGCCTTTGATCATCCGACTCCGCCCGCTGATGATCGTGATCAGCGCCATTGCCCTGGCGGCCTTGCTGGCCGTACTGCGGCTGAACAAGCGCCCGCAAGGCCCCGAAGAGTAACGACGATTCGTAAAACCCGCGCGAACCCGTGTCCTGGTTCACCGAAGACCCAACCCTGTTGCTTGTCATCGGCACCCTGGTGATTGCCAGCCTGGCGGTCGCCCTGGCCAAGACCGGCCGTGTGGTGATGATTGCCTGGGCGCTGGCCGTGGCCCTGATCATGGCAGCTGGGCTCGTCGCCGAACGCTTGATCGTTACCGAGCGGGAAGAGGTCGAACAGACGATTGAACAGGTGCGGCGGGCCTTCCTGGACAATGATGCGGACAAGGTGTTAACGCATATTTCCCCGAATTCCGAGCCGCTGAAACGATGGGCCGTTAGGACTTTGCAAACCGCCCATGTACTGGAAGCGCGAATCACCGACGGCCCCCATATCGAAGTCAACAACTTTACGGTACCGCCCTCGGCAACGGCCGAGCTGATCGCGGTGGCCAAAGGCCGAGCCCATGGCGGCAACAACATTTATGACCAGTACACGGCGCGTTTCTTTCTGCGATTGATCAAGCAGGGTGACCGCTGGCTGGTCGAACAAGCCAACCCAGAACCGCCGCTCGGCCGCCGTTAGCCAGCAGACACAGAACCGCACGCGGCCCACAAAGTGGCCGGCAGTCTTTTTCCACCGCAGCGGACAACTTTTGCCCGCGGCAGCATGGCAGCTGCCGCCAGGCAGCAGATGACCACCCCGCGGGACGATCCCAACCCCCGCCGCGGACGCGTCACTGCGGCGCGGCACGCATCACCATCAACGAACCGTCCGGGCCTTCGTTCGGCACGTAGACGTACTGGTCCCCCTCCGCCAGCTGGGGAAGAGTGATCGCCGCCGGCTTCAGAATCTTCCTCTCCACCTCGGCAAAATCCCGCGGCTTGCGACCGTTGCTGGCGTGAAATAATTTTAATTCACGAGTGACCTGCTTGAANNCCGCGGCTTGCGACCGTTGCTGGCGTGAAATAATTTTAATTCATGAGTGACCTGCTTGAACTTGATGCTTTCCTGCACAGAGAAATAAGCGTTCAGCGGTGTGGTCACCAGACCGGGTTGGTACGGCTTCCACTTCCCCACACCCGCTTTGGCTTCGACCACGCGCCCCGTTTTTGCTGGGGCGGCCGAAGTCGGATCGGTCGCCTGGGGCGATTCCGAGCGGGGTGCCGAGACCGGTTGGGCCGCGGCTTCCGCCCGCGCGGCGGCCAAACGTCGACCCTCGTCGGAATCGGGATCCACATATTTCGGTTCTGGCGGGGAAGCGTTTTTCGCGGCGGGGGGGGGCTGCGGGACTTCGCAACCGGCCAGGAGACCGGCCAGCAGGAGAGTCAGCAAAGAGAAACCAGCTGGCCAAGCATGGGCGACGGGGGCATGGGCGGCGGGGGGGCGGTGGCGAGCAGACATGGCAGACTCCGGGCTGAAGGAAGAGATCAATAAGGGTCCGTTTTTCCACATTTCAGTCAAGACGCAGCTCCCAGTTACGCATCTGTTCCAGGACATCGCGACGCGTCATGTCATATTCCAGCGCCGTCAGCGTGACGAAACCCTGGTCCAGCGCGGTCAGATCGGTTTGCTCGTCACCCGCCGTCGGCGGCGGCAGGTTGGTGGCCCAAAAGTATTCCCGGCCCCGCGGGTCGGTCCGCTTTTCGAAATGTTCCCCGTATCGCTGCACGCTCATCGGTACTACCCGCAGCTGGGCGCTGCCCACCAGGGCCCGGCTGGGAATGTTCAAATTGTACAAGTGCGGTTCGCCCCCTTTATGTTCCAGCAGTTGCTGGATCACTTCTGCGGCCAGTTCCGCGGCCTTGTCGTAGTCGGCATGATCGTCGTACTCCAGCGACACGGCGATGCTGTCGATCCCGAAGAAGGCGCCTTCGATCGCAGCGGCCACGGTGCCTGAGTAGAGCACATTGATGCCGGCGTTCAGGCCCCCGTTGATCCCGCTGACCACCAGGTCGGGCCGGCGTGGACAAAATTCGAAGATCCCCAGCTTCACGCAGTCGGCCGGGCTGCCCTCCACGGCCCAGCCTCGCCGCCGATCTCCCGCGAAGACTTCATTGCAGATCAGCGGGGTCAAAAACGTAATGGAATGCCCCACGCCGCTTTGTTCCGTCTTGGGCGCGACGACGCAGACGTCGCCCAGCTGCCGCAAGCGACGCTCGAGAGCCAGCAGGCCGGGTGCGTAGATGCCATCGTCGTTGGTCAGCAAGATTTGCACGCGGCGGTTCTCTCCCTCCTGGGGACCAATTCTAGCCGTTCCGGCGGCGGCTACCAGCGTCGTACGGCTGGATGGGTCGCCACGGATCAAGGAGCCTTGAAGTTTGGGTCGCTCAACCCCTAGCCCGCGGTCGGTCGCCATTATAGAATTCCCTGCTTCCGCCCGCCGTGCCGGGCTCTTTTCGTTTCGGCACCATGCCGTGTGTCGCGAAAGGGTGCCGGGGACTCGGTTGGGGCGAGTATCCGGGCACGTAGCCCGCACGGGTACTTGCCGACAACAAGTCGGGGCCCTGGCAGGTTGGCCGCGGGGAGCCCCCCGGGACTTGGGAAAAACCTGATCGTATGACAACTGCCATGCCAGGTTCTGCCGTCGAAGCCAACCAGGCCACCGCTGAAAAAGTGCTGGTCTTCGATTTCGGCTCGCAATACGCTCAACTGATCGCTCGGCGCGTCCGCGAACATAACGTCTATTGCGAAATCGTCCGCCACGACCTGTCCGCTCAGCGGATCGCCGAACTGGCACCGCAAGGCATCATTTTTTCCGGCGGGCCGGCCAGCGTTTACCAGGCGGGATCGCCCAAGTGCGATCCTCAGATTTTGAGGTTGGGCATTCCGGTGCTGGGCATCTGCTACGGCATGCAGCTGGCTTGTGAAGCGTTGGGGGGGGATGTAACCAGCGTCGCATCCCGCGAATACGGACGCGCCTTTTGTCGCATCACCGCACACGATCCGTTGTTCCAGGGGTTACCGGACGAAATGGATGTCTGGATGAGCCATGGTGACCAGGTGACTGCGGTGTCGAGCGATTTTCTGCCGCTGGCCGCCACCGCCACCTGTCCGATTGCGGCGGTAAGGCACCAGGAACTGCCGGTGTACGGCCTGCAGTTTCATCCGGAAGTCACGCATACGCCTTGTGGAGCGAAGATTCTGGCGAACTTTCTGACGGACGTCTGTGGCTGCCATGGCCGCTGGCGGATGGAGGACTTTGCTGCCGACGCGATCCGCCGCATTCGCCGGCAAGTGGGCCAGCAACGTGTGATCTGCGGCCTGTCGGGCGGCGTCGATTCGGCCGTTACGGCCGCCTTGCTGTTCAAGGCGATTGGCTCCCAGCTATCGTGCATCCTGGTGGACAACGGCCTGTTGCGCAAGGACGAAGAAGAGGCGGTGATTCGGGAATTCACCAGCCACTTCCAGACGGACCTGCATGTGGTCAAGGCGGAAGAGAAGTTTTTGGCGGCATTAAGCGGTGTGACGGAGCCGCAGGAAAAGCGGCGGCGGATCGGGCATGCCTTTATCGAATGCTTTTCGGCCGAAGCGACCAAAATCGCAGACGCCCACTTTCTCGCTCAAGGCACGCTCTACCCCGACGTCATCGAAAGCGGCGCGGCACCGGACGGTCCGGCGGCGACAATCAAGCTGCACCACAACGTCGGTGGGCTGCCCGATGAACTGGGATTCGAACTGATTGAACCGTTGCGCGACCTGTTCAAAGACGAAGTGCGGCGGCTGGGCCTGGAACTGGGGTTGCCCTCCGAGATTGTCTGGCGGCACCCGTTTCCCGGACCCGGCCTGGCGGTCCGCTGCCTGGGAGAGGTCACTCGCGAGCGGCTGCAGACCTTGCGCGAAGCGGACGCGATTGTGGTCGAGGAAATCAAGGCGGCCGGCTTGTATGCCAAGACCGCTCAGGCTTTCGCCGTCCTGCTGCCGGTGCAGAGCGTCGGGGTGATGGGGGACGCCCGCACGTACGCCGACGCCGTGGCCATCCGCTGCGTCGATAGCGAGGATTTTATGACGGCCGACTGGAGCCACCTCCCTTACGAAGTGCTCGGACGAATCTCAACTCGGCTCATCAACGAAGTGCCAAAGGTCAACCGGGTCGCCTACGATATCAGCTCCAAACCGCCAGCCACGATCGAGTGGGAGTGAGGACAGGGGGGGGGGAAAGGGAAAGGGCACAACGGGATCCGCAAGCCACCCTGCTTTACAAAATGCCATGGGTAAGAAATACATCTTTGAAATAGGTGGGTTGACCAAGAAGTTTGGTCAGCGCGAAGTGCTCAAGGATATCTGGCTGGCCTTTTATCCCGGTGCCAAGATCGGTGTGCTGGGCCGCAACGGGTCGGGCAAGAGCACGTTGTTGAGGATCATGGCCGGGATCGACCAGGAATTCGACGGACACGCTCGACTCACCGAAGGATATACCGTTGGCTACCTGCCGCAGGAACCGCTGCTGAACCCGGAAAAAGACGTCAAGGGCAACATCGACGAAGCGGTGGCTGGCACCCGCGCTATTTTGGAGCGGTTCGATCAGATCAACGAACGGCTGGGTGAGCCGTTGGATGCCGATCAGATGGAGCGGCTACTGGCCGAACAGGGTCGGGTGCAGGATCAGATCGAAGCCCGTGACGCCTGGCAGCTGGACCGGCAGATGGAAATTGCCATGGACGCCATGAACCTTCCGCCGGGCGAGGCGAATGTCGCGACGCTGTCCGGTGGCGAACGTCGCCGCGTGGCACTCTGCAAAATCCTCCTCCAGCGACCCGACTTGCTGCTGCTGGACGAACCGACCAACCACCTGGATGCCGACAGCGTCGCCTGGCTGGAACATCACCTGGCCGATTATCCCGGCACCATCGTGGCGGTCACGCACGATCGCTATTTTCTGGACAACGTGGCGGGCTGGATTCTGGAACTGGATCGCGGGGAGGGCATTCCCTGGGAAGGCAACTACAGCAGCTGGCTGGAACAAAAGCAACAGCGGCTGGCCCGGGAAGAACGTTCTGCCAAGGCGCGGCAACGGACGCTGGCTCGCGAATTGGAATGGATTCGCATGGCCCCCCGGGCCCGGCAGGCGAAGAGCAAGGCCCGCATCAACGCTTACCAGGAACTGGCCCGCGAAGCGCAAAAAGACCGTCAGGACGAACTGGAAATCCAGATTCCCTCCGGCAAACGGCTGGGCCAAAGTGTGATTGAGGCGGACGGCCTGGCGAAAGCGTACGGCGACAACGTGTTGTTGGAAAACCTGAGCTTTCGTCTGCCCCCCGGCGGGATCGTGGGTGTGATCGGACCCAACGGCGCCGGCAAGACAACGCTGTTTCGCATGATCACCGGCAGCGAACAGCCGGATGCGGGCACGTTGATGATTGGCGATACCGTCGAACTCGGCTACGTGGACCAGAACCGCGACGCCCTGGATCCCGAACAGACGGTGTTTGGCGAAATATCGGGCGGGCACGACACGCTCCAGCTGGGTGGCCGGCAGGTCGCCGCCCGGGCCTACGTCGCTCGTTTCAATTTCCAGGGTCCCGATCAACAGAAAAAAGTCGGCACGCTTTCCGGGGGGGAGCGGAACCGAGTGCATCTGGCCAAGCTGCTGCGGCGGGGCTGCAATGTGCTGCTGTTGGACGAACCCACCAACGACCTGGACGTCGACACCCTGCGTGCCCTGGAGGAAGCCGTCAGTCATTTTGCCGGCTGCGCGGTGATCATCACGCATGATCGCTGGTTCCTCGACCGCCTGGCCACGCATATCCTGGCATTCGAGGGCGATGGTTACGTGCATTGGTGCGAGGGAAATTACGAGACCTACGAGCAGCAGCGGCGCGAGCGGCTGGGCATCTCGGCCGACGAACCGCGCCGCTTTCGCTTTAAGAAACTGATGCGACGCTAGCAGGCGAGGCAGACCAAGCATCGCCCACGGCCCCAGACACTTGACGATCCCCTCTCCCGACCGCTACAACATCCCGTTCGTGGCTTGGCACAACCCTAGCTGAGACTCTTGTTACGGAGGTGAGACGACAGACGGCCATGACTATTATGCGAACTGGATCGACACAAAACTACGCGGATAACTGGGAACAGGCGTTTGGCAAGGCAAAACGCAAGGCCAAGCGTTCGAAAGTAGAATCTTCAAAACCTTCTCGTTCACGCCAGGCGAAGAAGAAATCGACGAAGAAGAAGGCAACCAAGAAAAAGAAAAGCGCGTCGGCCGCAAAGAAGTCGACCAAGAAAAAATCTGCCGGCAAACAAAAGTCCAAGTCCAACAGGACGGCCCGCGGGAAAAAAGTCGGCCAAAAGGCCCCCAAAAAGAAGGCGTCGCACAAAAAGGCATCGCACAAAAAGGCCACCCCGAAAAAGGGAGCCTCCCCCAAGGGAGCTGGAAAAAAATCGGCCAAAAAACGGTCCTCCGCCAGCAAGAAGGTGACCGGCCACAAGAAATCAGCCCGGCAGAAGCGTGCCCGCAAAACCGGACGAACCAAGGGTTAAACCCGACACCAAAGTCGGTCCCCGACCCATCCCGCCCGCCGAGATGGCCGCGGGCGAGGACCGATGAGCCACAAGACCAGGAAAATAGCCCCCTTCACCGGACACGGGTTCCGTCGGTATCCGGCGATTCGGCACCTAATCAAGCCCCCTGGGAGGTCCCGCGATGAAAATCGAACTGCAATACTGCGCTCAGTGAAACTACGAACCCAAGGCCGTCAGTTTGGCGACCAAGTTACTGGAAACGTACAAACAAAAGATCGATTCGCTGACGCTGGTACCCAAAGGGGGTGGCTGCTTCGAACTATCGCTGGACGGTGATCTGGCTTACTCGAAGCTGGCCACCGGCGAATTTCCCGCAGAAGAGCAGATGGTCACCCTGGTCGGCAGCCGCCTGTAATCGGGGACCGGCAATCGGCCGGTGTCGTTGTGCGGTCGGGGGAGTCCGCCGGCACGCCGGCGTAGACCCAGGCACTTCATTGCGAGACGGGAATCCTCATCAAGCTCGCTGGCCGTGCGCGCCCCCCGCCCGTCTCGCCCCCGTCATTTCCCCCTTCCCCGCGGCTCCCTCCAGCGGCCGCCTCGGTCCTTCAACGCCGCTCACATGACCGTGGCCGCGGCGGGGTCGACGCCGATACCGTTGACCAGTTCCGTCAGGGCTTCCATCACGGCCAGCAGAGCGCCCGGATCGAATCCGCCCAGCGCCTCTTCGTCGTCGTCATCGAACTCGATCATCATCTCGAAGTGCAACAGGTCCAGCCTGGCATCGCAGCCGCTGAGGTTCCGGACCTTGGCCCGTTCCGCGTCGTCGATCGCGCCTTCCTTCAGTTCGGCGGGGAGCGTTTCCAGTTGTTCTACGACTTCCTCGCCAGTAACGAGACCGATGTCGATCGCCGCGTAGGCGTCGGGGGCCATCACGGTCACGGACACAAATCGGCCCTGGTCATCCGCCTTCAGCTCTTCCAGTTCCAGCGTTTGGTTTACCTGCTGCAAAGCCTCCTTCACCTGCTGGGCCGTGGGCTGTTTGGCTTGTTCGAAAAACACAAAGTAGGTTTCCCGCCAACGGTAGAGGTTGTTATCGAACAGGGACATGGTTGTTTATCCTCAAGTCGTCCAAGACCAGCTGGTGGTAAACGATGCGTCCGGCTCCCCGCTCCTGCCGGGCACCGACCTCACATCGTATTATTCGTCCCAGTCCTCCGGTTCGTCTGGGGCGGCATCCAAACCGGTTTGCCAGTTGGCGATCGCCGTCAGCGTTCCGTCACGTTCTTCGGCATTCGCCCAGACCGACTCACCCTGTTCCAACCGGATCTCGTATTTGCCTTCGCACTGGCAATCTTCGTCGCCACAAAAGTGCGGCAGCGCGGAAATCCACATAATGCGATACAGCGGAACGTGCTTGTCATCAACTTTGCAAAAGACCGACATCGAACGGATCTCCCACGTTCAGCCAGGAAAAAGTTTACCCTCGCCCCCCGTGCTGGTTCCAGTCACTTTTTCTAGTCACGTGATCCCCAGCAGGCAAGGCCAAACCATTATTTCTTTCTTCTTCGTGCTTGGCTCCTAGCCCCCCAATTCGATCGACCGCCGTGTCGCCGCTTCGACGGCCGCGATCACGGCCTCGCGAAATCCACCCGCTTCCAGTGCCGCCAGGCCGGCCAGGGTGGTGCCCCCCGGGCTGCTGACCCGATCTCGAATCACGGCCGGCTGCTCGCCGCTGGTCTGAATCAAATCGGCGGTCCCCAACACGGTCTGCAAGGCCAGCGCGGCGGCGATGTCGGGCGGCAATCCCATGCGGAGCCCCCCTTCGCTGAGCGCTTCGATAAATACGCTCACGAACGCCGGTCCCGATCCAGACAATCCGGTGACCGCATCCAGCAGCGGTTCCTCGACTTGGTAAGCACGCCCCACAGCGGACAACAACTGATCGACCAGGGCCACGTCGGCCCTGGTCGCTTGTTCGCCCACGGCATACGCACTGGCACTCTGTCCCACCAGGCAGGGCGTATTGGGCATGACGCGGATCAATCGCGTGTNNACACAACCAGTTTGGCGGGGGTGATCTGCTGGACCAGGCCGGCCAGCAGGTCGGGCATCTGTTGTGGCTTGACCGCCAGCACCAGGACATCCGCGGCACCTACCACATCCGCATTCCGTTCGGTCACCTTGGCACCGGGAACCATCTGCTGGAACTGCTTGCGGGCCTCGGCTGCCGGATCGCTGGCCCATACCTGTTCGCCTGCTACCATTTCCGCCTGCACGATACCTCGTGCCAGCGCCCGCGCCATTTGCCCGGCGCCGATGAAACCGATCTTTTCGGAAATCATTTGTGTGCTCGACATGCTTTCGTTGCAGGAACTGCCCCCACGCCTCCGCCAGGAAAAAAATCGGCAAGGGAAATG
>WVZU01000214.1:9578-20775 GCA_011772275.1 Planctomycetales bacterium
CCGTGCAGTCGGTTGTGGGAATTGACCTGGACGATGCAATCGCGTTTTGCAACACTCCGCCGCTGGTTTTAGCGTCCTGCATGCTGGGGAAGATCGGCGGAGGGACGGGCGAGCGTTTCTTTTTCAGGGGCTGAGCACCTGCGTCCAGGGCTGCGCGGCGGAAAGAACCGGGCTGCGTAGCAAAAAAAGGGCTCGGCAGCTGAGACGAAATCGCGACAAGCTCTGCCAAGGGCCGACCGGTCCCGACATGCGTGCGGGAGTTTTCCCAAGGTCATGTTGCGAGGAGCTACGCCGTGAAAGCCTTACTGGTCACCTGCTTTGTCGCTGGCTGCCTGTTCCTGGGAGGATTTTCCTCAGCCGATGTTCAGGCGGATGATTCGGGACTCAAAAAAATCACCCCGTTTGGCAAGAAAAAGGAATCGGGTGGCGCTTCGGCCGACGAACAAGAGGAGGATCCGCCGGGGATCCCGGTCCGCGAGATCTTCCGACCCTTGACGCCGGCAGGCGTCAAAGGCAACATCCAGCGGATCGGCAAATCGACTCGGTCGGCCTGGAGCAGGACGCGCCAAGCGCTAACGCCTCAACATGTCGTGCCGCGCTGGCAACTGCTGCGTCGGCAGACGCGCCCAGCAACCGAGGCCAGCGCGACAGCCAGCCGCAGGCGGGAAAAGGCAGACAAACAGCAGCAGGAAGTTTCGTTAAGCTCCTGGCTCTTTTCCCCCAACTCCGAAGAATAAAAAACGAAATCCGCACCGGTTCCCGCGACTGTCCGGCAACCATCTCTCGCATCCGCGACGATGCTTTAGCGCATGGCGATCCACCGAAACGATTGTCGCAACCGCCTGCGTCCCGGCATGGGGCTCTTCGGCTGGCTGACCACGGTCTGCTTCTGCCTGGCCGGCTGCCAGCTGCCCGACGGGCAAAACCGGGGTGGTCTGCGGAACCTCCTTCAGGACGGCTCGGCGGAAGAAGCGGCGATTCGTCAAGCGGCGATCGAGGACANNATCCCGGATCGCCAACCTCGACACACCCCGCTCCCCACCCCTCCGCGCTGCCCGCGTTTCCAGGTCACCCTACGCCTTCTAAAATGGCCTCATGGCGACCGACTTCATCTTGGGAACGGCTGGACACATCGATCACGGCAAGACCGCTTTGGTCCGTGCGCTGACCGGCAGGGACACGGATCGACTTCCGGAGGAAAAGCGGCGGGGGATCACGATCGAGCTGGGATTTGCCGAGCTGGTGCTGGGAGATTTGCGGCTGGGTATCGTCGACGTGCCGGGACATGAACGGTTTGTACGCAACATGCTGGCCGGCGCGACCGGCATGGACCTGGCTCTGCTGGTCGTCGCCGCCGACGACTCGGTAAAACCCCAAACACGCGAACACCTGGACATCCTGCGGCTGCTGAACTTGCAGGCTGGCGTGATTGCTTTGACCAAGTGCGATGTGGCCGATGCGGAGTGGATTGAGCTGGTCGAGGGGGAGGTTCGCGAGTTGGTCGCTGGCACCTTTTTGGCTGATGCAGCCATTGTGCGGACCAGTGCGCAAAGCGGAGAGGGGATCGACTGCTTGAGGGCCGAACTGGCGGCGGCCGCCGCAAAGGTTGCTTGCCAAAAGACGGAACAACCGGCAGCTGGCCCGTTTCGCATGGCGATCGATCGCGTCTTTTCGGTCGCTGGCCATGGAACGGTGGTCACCGGCAGCGTACTCCGCGGTCAAGCGGCAGTCGGCGACGAACTGGTGATCGAACCGGGCAGCCATCCGGTCCGTGTCCGCGGGCTGCATAGCCACGATCGGGTTGTCGACCGCGTGCATCGCGGCCAGCGCGCGGCGGTCAACCTGGCGGGTCTCCATCACGAACAGATCCGCCGCGGCCACGAACTGGCATCGCCAGGACTGCTGCGCGCCACCCGCTTGATGACCGCCCAGATCCAGCTGCTGCCCTCCGCGCAGCAGCCTTTGAAGAACCGGCGTCGAGTCCGTTTGCACTTGGGAACGACCGAAGTCATGGCTTCGGTTCTACTGCACCAACAGCACGAACTGGCAGCCGGCCAGCAGGCACTGGCTCAGCTGTTGCTCGCCAAACCCGCCGTCACTACCTGGGGACAGCCATTCGTCATCCGGCGGGAATCTCCCGTGGTCACGATCGGGGGTGGTCGCGTGCTCGCCCCCGACGCGCAGAAATTAAAACACGACGCTCAGCAAGACTGGCACTACGTCCACCAGCTGTGCGCCGAAGACGAACTGACCCGCGCCGCGGCGGCCGTTTATTTCGCCGGCTGGGACGACTGGCAATCGGACGACCTGGCTCGTACCGCCGGCGTCAATGATCCGGCTGCCATTCACAAGCAACTGTTGGCCAGCCATGGGCTCCTGGAAACGGTACCCCTTTCGCCTACCCGCACGGCCCAACTGCACCACGCTCGAGCCGAAACATTACGCGAACGGATCGTCGCCGCCCTGGAGACCATGCACGAGGAAAACCCCCGACAGCTGGTGTTCCCCCAGGCCCAGCTGGCCCACCGCTTTGCCTACCTGCACAACCCGCCGCTCTACCGAGCCATGCTGGCCTCATTGATCGACCAGCAGCGGGTCCTCCAATCACCCGCGGGCCTCTCCCTGCCCGGCAAGGGCCCGCGGCTGTCGAAAAACGAACAACAGTTGCTGGATAAAATGATCATCCAGTACCAGCAGGCCGGCGGACAACCTCCTTTGGTCACCGAACTGCAACAGCAGGCAGCGCGGAATCAGGCCGCCGTGCCGCAATTGGTCGAATTGGCGGCGGCCCAGGGGCACTTGGTCCAGCTGACTGCGGAACTTTACATGCACCAGCAAGCCGTCGAGGAAATCCGCGAAAAACTGACCCAACGGCTGGCCGAACGAGGTGGCCTGACGGTCAGCCAGATCCGCGAAGCGCTGCAGACCACCCGCAAGTTCGCCGTGCCGCTGTGCGAATATTTTGACCGCATCGGTTTCACCCGCCGCGACGGCGACCTCCGCGTCCTGGCCCGACAGGGGGAGGGTAGGGGGTAGGGGGAGTGCCATCAGGACATGGGTGGCGGTTTGGGTTCAGGACCTGGGTTAGGTGCGGCGCTGCAGCCAGGCGGGTAGCTGGCCGGCTGCGGGCAGCTGGATGATGACGGCGTGATGGATGGCCGGATGATTGTGGACTTCGGCCATGGCCTCCTCGCTGGGGATATCGTCCAGATTCAGCACGCCTACCGCTTCTGCCCCCCGCGCGGCGCGGCCAACGGCCATTTGAGCAATATTGATTTTGTGCCGTCCAAAGATACTGCCCACCGCGCCGATAATGCCGGGGATGTCACGGTGGAAGAAGACCATGAGGATGCCGTCCAGAAAGGCTTCCAACTGGTTCTCTCCCAACTGTACCAGCCGCGGCATGTTGTGCCCGAACAGGGTACCTGTCGCCTGGTTGTAGCCGTCGGCAGTCTGCAATTCCGCTCGGATCACCGAGGCGAACGGCCCCTTGCCTTTCTGTTTGTTCTCCACCAGCTCGATTCCACGCTCGTTTAACAGCAAACTGGCGTTGACAATGTTGGGCTTGATATCCAGCGCGTGTTCCAGCAGCCCGCACGCAAAACTGGCGCTTAGCAGGGTCGTATCCTTATCGGCGATATCGCCCCGGTACTGCATGCGACACGCCTTGGCGGGAGCGGTATCCAGTTGGGCCATCAGGAGTCCGAGGCGGTAGGCGACATCCAGGTAGCCGGAAAGGTTCTCCAGTGTCTGCGCGTCCAGTGGGGATACGTTGACGGCATGGCGGATATTGCCGGTCGTAAGAAAATCAATCAGCAGATTCACACCTTCCACAGCCACCTGTGTCTGTGCCTCATCGGTACTGGCCCCCAGGTGGGGCGTGCACAACACGCCAGGCATGCCAAACAGAGGGCTCTTTGTACATGGCTCGACCGGGTAAACGTCCAGCGCCACCCCCGCCAACACGCCGCTCTTTAAGCCTGCGGCCAGCGCCTCTTCGTCGTAGATTCCCCCGCGTGCGCAGTTGATCAACCTGGCGCCCGGCTTGATGATTTCCAACTCCTTCTTCCCGATCAGGCCCCGCGTTTGCTCGGACAGAGGCGTGTGCACGGTCAAATAATCGACTTCCGGCAGCATGGCATCTACGCTGTCGATGAGTTCAATGCCCAGTTCTGCGGCACGTTGACGAGCAAGGTAGGGGTCGTACCCCAGCACGCGCATCTGGAAGGCTATCGCACGGGCCGCGACCGCTTGTCCGATTCTTCCCAGTCCCACAATGCCCAGCGTTTTCCCGGCCAATTGGGCACCGGTAAACTTCTTGCGGTCCCAGCGGCCTTCCAGCAGGCTCTGGTAGGCCGGGGCCACATTCCGCGAGAGGGCCAGCATCAGCGCGATGGCATGTTCGGCCGTGCTGACGGTGTTGCCCGCGGGCGTATTCATCACGACGATACCCTGTCGCGTTGCCGCCTGCCCATCGATGTTGTCCGTACCGACGCCTGCTCGCACGATGGCCTTCAGACGCTGGTTACCCTCCAGAACGTCGGCGGTAATTTTGACGCCGCTGCGACAAAGGGCGCCGTCATAGTGCGTCAAAGCCTCCCGCAGCTCGTCGCCAGCCAGACCCGTGCGGACGTCAAATTCGATGCGCGGGTCGGCCGCCAGCAGTTCGAGCCCTTGCGGGGACAATTGGTCCAAAACGATCACGTGGGGCATGGTATCGAATCCTTGGTCAGGCCTAAATTTTCGCCCTTGCCGGTCGAGCGAAAGTCGCCAAGACTTTCGGCGATTGAGGAACGGCCGAAACTCTTGGCGAGTTTCGCTACCTGAAAATTGAGCGTTGACGAACCACTGGGGAGACACCGCGTTCAGGGTGGCGGTTCGGGTTCGTACGCAGCGGTTCGGCCGCAGGGGCAAGCTCGAGCGCGATTCTATCCGCCGCAGGGGTCCACAAACAAGGCGGCGGGATAGCCTCTGCCCGCTGCTGGAGCCCAGGCCAGGGCACCAACCATCCCAGCCGCCGCGGCGANNGGCCGCTAGGCAAAAAAACGGGTTCGCCAGGCCATACCCCGGGGAAGGACAAGTCGGTTGGTGGGCCGTCAAGCGTGACGGTCGCGAAAATCGTCCATGAATTCCGCCAGTGCCGCGACGCCCTCTGGCGGCATCGCATTATAAATCGACGCTCGAATACCACCCACACTGCGATGGCCCTTCAACTCGCAGAGGCCCCTTTCCGCCGCTTCGGCGACAAATTGCTTTTGCAATGCCTCATCGCTCTCCGCCCGGCCATCCGCTGCCCGCAGCCGAAAGGTGACGTTCATCAGGCTGCGGCAGTCCAGCGCGGCGTGACCAGCGTAAAAACCCTGGCTGCGATCGACGGCGTCGTACAGCCAGGCGGCCTTCTGGCGGTTGTGCCGGTCCACGGCGTCCAGCGTCCCGAAGGTATCCAGCAGCCATTGGGTCACCAAGCGGACCATGTAGACGCCAAACACGGGTGGCGTGTTGTAACACGATTTCTGCTCGACCTGGAACCGGTAATTCAGCATGCCCGGCAGGTTGTCCGGGACACGGTCCAGCAAATCGTTCCGCAGAATGACCACCGTCACGCCCGCCGGGCCGACGTTCTTTTGAGCACAAGCATAAATCAGGCCATAGCGTGGAATGTCCAGCGGCCGACTCAGAAAATCGCTGGAAGCGTCACACACCAGCGGAACTTTCCCCGTCCCCGGTTCAACGCCAAACTGCACACCCTGGATCGTTTCGTTGGAAGTAAAATGCACATAAGCTGCGTCATCGTGCAGCTGCAGCTGATCGTTGCTGGGTAAGTGGTCGTAATGGGTCTCGCCACCATCCCAGGCAACGTGAACCGTCCCGGCCAGCCGAGCCTCTGCGATCGCCTGCTTGCCCCACGATCCGGTCAGGATGTAGTCGGCCGCTTGGCCAGCCAACAGGTTCATCGGTACCATCGAGAACTGCAGTCGAGCTCCCCCCTGGAGAAA
Source organism: Planctomycetales bacterium (assembly GCA_011772275.1). Lineage (GTDB taxonomy): Bacteria > Planctomycetota > Planctomycetia > Pirellulales > UBA7805 > CS4-C045. The sequence continues at coordinate 15,575 of WVZU01000214.1, forward strand.
CAGAATATGGTAATCGTCCGGCAGCGACAGCAGCTTGCGCAGATTGGCGTCGGCCGCCTCCAGGATCTGGTCAAACGTTTTCGACCGATGACTTATCTCCAATACCGACATACCCACGCCAGGCAGCGCCATCAGCTGGTCGCGAGCCTCCTGCAGGACCGGTTCGGGCAACACGGCCGGGCCGGGTGAAAAATTGTAAACACGACTTGCCACTGAATCGGTCATGCGACGCTCGACTGCCTCCCTCTCCCGTTTCGGCCGCGGCACAGCAAGCCCGCCAGCCGACGGGGAAAGTCCAGATTGTAGGATCGAGCCGCGGCGGGCGAAACCCGTGGGATGATCGCCTCACGCCATCTGGACTCCAGCCAGGGATTCCCGCAAAAATAGACCTTCCCATGAGAACCATCGGCCGCGGGTTACAACTGTTTGCCCTGGTGCTCCTGCCTTTGGCAATCGCCATGCAGCTGTTTGGCGCGCTGGGACGCATCGGCGTCGATCAAATGCTGATCATGCTGGTCTGCGGCATCGCGGCCTTCCTGCTGGGACGGCTGCTGGAAGGATATGCAGGCCAGTAGAGTCCGTCCCCTCCGCCCACCCCGCTCGACCTATTCCTCCCCCCAACCGCTCGCCGCTTTTCCTTCAGCCGGCCTCATTTCGAAAAGAACCGTCAAAAAACCGCGGCCCCGGCAGGCAGCCCGTCCCGATAAAGGGGGACCGGCCCCAGGGGTGTTCGGCAAAGACGCCAAGATCCCCCGTGCCCCCCGACTCTTTCCCCACCGCCGGCGGCTGCATATACTGAGCGTAGAGGACGTAACTCAAAACGGCGCAGACTTTTACAGCTTGTGTCCCAGCGGAGATCGAAGACGGGTGGAGAAGAGCAGGAAATTCTGCCGAACCGCGGTCGGGCTCGTGCTGTTGCTGGTGGTCGTCCAGCCAGCAGGCAGCCAGCCGCTGATGCGGCAGTTCGATCAGCTCTACCAGCTGACCGTCGCGGACATCGAAGATCTGCCCCACCAGGCCGCCGCTCAACTGGCACGCGTGGACCAGCTGGTCGCGAACCAGAACTGGGACGAAGTGGTCGAAACACTGAGTGCTGTCGCCCAGAATCACAGCACCAGGTTGAAGCAGGCCGACACGGCATCCGACACGGCACGCGGAAGTCTGTTCCTCAACGTGCCGGCCTATTGCCAGTGGAAGCTGGTCCAGCTGCCCGCTGCCGCCAGACGGCTTTATCGCCAGCGGGTGGATGCGGTTGCCGAAAGGTGGTACGCCGAAGGCGTCCAGCAGCGGAATGAACCCCTTTTGCAGCGGATCGTCGATCAGCTGTTCTGCAGCAGTCGGGGCGACGACGCGCTGCTGGCCCTGGGCGATCTGGCGCTGGAAAAAGGCCACACCAACGCGGCGCGGTGGTACTGGGAACAGATCAGCCCGTTGACGCGGCTATGGGACGGTCGAGCGGCGTGGTACTTTCTGGCCGGGTTGGACACCGACCAGCACCGGAAAACAATCGCTCCCCAATTCCAGCAGCCGGCCGCGGCACCGGTCTGGCCGGCCTACCCCGATACGGACCTGAACCTGGCCGACATCCGCGCTCGACTCGTCCTGGCCTCCATCCTGCAGGGTACGGTGGGTCGAGCGGAATTGGAGCTGGGCCTGTTGCGGCAGCTGCACCCGGAGGCGACCGGCTATCTGGCGGGCCGGGAGGGCAACTATGTCCAGACGCTGGAACGGCTGCTGGCCGACAGCCGTGACTGGACGGCTGAGCCCGATGGTGGTGGTGGTGGTGGTGTTGGTGGTGGCGGGGGGAACTGGCCGACATTTGCCGGGGCGATGAGCCGCAATCGGCGATGGCCCACCTCTTTCGACCTGCTGGGCCCTCCCGCCTGGCGGAGGGCGATCCCCGTGGCCGGCTCCCGCGGCCAACAGACCGCTGCGGGGTCCAGCGACCGAAAACTTGGCGGGGAATCCCGCCTGGCCTTCCACCCGGTCATCGTGAACAACCTGGTATTGATCCAGAGCGGCAGTCGGATATTTGCCTACGACGTGGCGACCGGGCAACCCGCCTTCGGCGGGGCCGGCAGCGGCCAGTTCTACCCGGTCGGCGAGACGACCAACGCAGACCGGCGCTTGATGGGGCGCGGTGTTTTGAGCGAGCCGCGGTTTACGCTGACGGTTCATCACAGCAAGCTTTACGCTCGGCTGGGCTCGCAGGCCACCCTCCATCCGCAGCCGGTCGCCCGCCTCCGCTCGGGCAATCGTCTGGTCTGTCTCGATTTGCAGCGGCAAGGTGGCTTGAAATGGCGGCACCCCACCGACCCGGATGACAGAGATTTTGCCGGCTGGGCCTTCGAAGGGCCGCCGGTAGCCGACGCGGACGGCGTCTACGTCTGCCTGCGGCGAACCGACGCTCAACCCGAAGCCTCCGTGGCCTGCCTCGATCCTGCGACGGGGCGGTTGCGGTGGCGGCAACGGATCTGTGCGGCCAACTTTCCCACTTCGGGGCAGACCAGCGAGCTGAGCCACACGATGCTGACCTTGGCGGAAGGAACGTTGTACTTGAACACGAACCTGGGCGCGATCGCGGCGATTCGCGCTCGAGACGGACTCGTCCACTGGGTCTACCGCTATCCGCGGGCCAAGTGGATCGACATGGCCAAGCGGCCGGAATACTTTGACCGCGATCTGAATCCGTGCCTTTTTTACCAGGGACTGGTCATCGCCGCACCTCGCGACAGCCAGCAGATCATGGCCCTGGACGCCGGCACCGGCCAGTTGCTGTGGCGCAGCATCCCTCTGGGCGCTCCTCCCCTTCATCTTTTGGGCGTCGGCAATGGAAATTTGATCGCCACCGGGAAAAGTATCTGGTGGTTGAACGCGGTCACAGGCCGAGCAGAATTTGTCTGGCCGCATCCGGACAACACGCAGTCCGAACGCCAATACGGACGCGGCCTGTTGGCCGGCAATCACATTTACTGGCCCACCCGAGAAAAGATCCTGGTATTCGACCAGCGCATTGCCCGTGACCAGGGCGCGCGGTATTTCCAGAAAACGGCGGAATTCGAACTGGCCGCAGAGCACATCCAGGCTGGTGGTGGCAACCTGGTCATCGGCGGGGATACCCTCCTGATCGCCACCGCCGACACGCTTTACGGCTTCCGGCTGACCGACGACCCGCCATCCGAGACCCCCCACCCCCAACCCGCCACCCGCCATCCGCAATAAGAGATTTCCGCATGTTAAAAGACGAAGACGTACAAGCCGTGGATCAGTTGAACCAAGCTTTTTCTACGATTACCGGTGAACTGTCCAAAGTGATCGTTGGCCAGCAGCAGGTGATCGAGGAAATGCTGATCGCCCTGTTCGCGCGAGGACATTGCCTGCTGGTCGGCGTGCCCGGACTGGCCAAGACGCTGATGATCCACACGCTGGCCGATGCGCTCTCCTTGAAGTTCAGCCGGATCCAGTTCACACCCGACCTGATGCCGTCCGACATCACGGGAACGGAGGTCATCCAGGAGGACAAGGCCAGCGGGATCCGTGAACTGCGATTCCTGCAGGGCCCCATATTCGCTCAAGTGATCCTGGCCGACGAGATCAACCGCACGCCTCCCAAGACGCAAGCGGCCCTGCTGGAGGCGATGCAGGAACATCAAGTGACGGTAGGCGGCCGGCGGCACCCCTTGCAGGAACCCTTCTTTGTCCTGGCCACGCAGAATCCCATCGAACAGGAAGGGACCTATCCGCTGCCCGAAGCGCAGCTGGACCGCTTCATGTTCAACGTGCTGGTCGACTACCCGGACGAAAAAGAGGAATTTGAAATCGTCCGCCGCACCACGGCGGACGTCACAACCCACGTCACCGCCACCCTCTGCGCCGATGACATCGCCAGGCTGAGCACAATCGTCCGCCGGGTTCCCATCGCCGATCACGTCGTCCGCTACGCCCTCCAACTCGCTCGGCAAACCCGCCGCGAAAAGGCCCAAGTGCCCGATTTCATCCAAGAGTACGTCACCTGGGGTGCCGGGCCGCGGGCCAGCCAGTTCCTGGTCCTGGGCGCCAAAGCGCGGGCAATCTTGCACGGTCGCTACTACGTCGATATCGAGGACATCCAGGCCGTCGCCCCCCCCGTCATGCGGCATCGCATCATGACCAACTTCAACGCCGAGGCCGAAGGAATCAAGCCCGATACGATCGTTCGCATGTTAATCGAGACCATCCCGGTCCACGAATTTGAGCATCGTCAAAGTGAACAACAGCCGGAAATATTTAGATCCGCAGACGCTGGCTAAATTGCAAGGCCTGGAACTGCGAGCTCGCCACATCGTCGAAGGCTACGTCTCTGGCGTGCACCGCAGCCCCTATCACGGCTTTTCTATCGAGTTCGCGGAACACCGCGAATATACCCCCGGCGACGACCTGCGCTATCTCGACTGGAAAGTCTTCGGCCGCACAGACAAGTTCTACCTGAAACAATTCGAGGAAGAAACGAACCTGGTCAGCTACCTGCTGCTGGATACCAGTCAGAGCATGCATTATCAGAGTGACGGGGCAGCCCTGTCCAAACTGGAGTACGCCAAGTGCATTGCCGCCTCACTGGCTTACCTGATCCTCCAGCAGCAGGACAGCGTCGGCCTGGTGACCTTCGACAACAAAATCCGCACCACGGTCCGCGCCAGCAGCCAGCCTTCGAATTTGAAACACCTGGTGCAAGTCATGGAACAAACGACCGGCCAAAGAAAAACGGCGACCGGACCGATCTTTCATGATCTGGCCGAAAGACTGAAAAAACGCGGAGTCGTGGTCGTGCTCAGCGACCTGTTCGACGATGTCGACTCCCTCCTGACCGGCTTGAAACATTTCCGGCATCGCCGGCACGAGGTGATCGTCTTCCACGTGCTGGACCCGGCCGAAGAAGATTTTCCCTTCCAGCAGACCACCAAGTTCAAAGGCCTCGAACACCTGCCGGATGTCGTCACCGAACCCCGCAGCCTGCGGAAAGCGTACCAGGCCGAATTCGCCAAATTCTGCCAACAAATACGCCACGGCTGCCGCGCTCATCACGTCGATTACGTCAAAATCCGGACCGATCAGTCGCTGGATGTGGCCCTCTCCAGCTACCTGGCCGACCGCGCCGTGCGGGTGGGAGGGGGGTGACGAGGTAACGAAGTGACGAAGTGACGGGGTGACGGGGTGAGGGGGTG
>WVZU01000357.1 GCA_011772275.1 Planctomycetales bacterium
ACGGCGATCAAGGTCGAGACCAGGCGACTGGCGACTCCGGCAGCCGACCTGGCCGCAGGTTGGGGAGGGCCCGCTGCGGCCGGCATCTCCGCTGGCCGCCCGGCGGCAGGATCCGTTTCGCCCGGCGCGAAGGAGGGTGGTTCGTCGGTCGCTTCACCCTGAGAAACGTGCGACATCCCGGCAGCTCAACACGCAACATAAAATAACAACAACAACCGCCGCCCCCGGTCGACCCGCAGTCTAACCGGCAAACTCCGGTTCCACCAATTGCGGAATGACGCCCGCCTCGTAGCCCCGCTGCAGCAACAGTCGGACAGCTTTACGGCCCCGCGGGCCGAAGTCCAAAGTCCAGTCATTGACGTACATGCCGACAAACTTGTCCGCCTGAGCGTGGTCCAGGTCGCGGCCGTATTGGAGGGCGTACTCTAAAGCCGCCTGGCGATGCTGCAACGCATATTGGATGCTGGCTTTCAGCAGGCGACTGATATCGCCAATCGCGGTCGGGCCCAGGTCCTTCCGAATCGCGTTGGCTCCCAACGGCAACGGCAGGTCGGTATGATCCCGCCACCACTGTCCCAAATCGACGCACATCGCCAAGTCATGACGGGAGTAGGTCAGCTGGCCCTCGTGGATGATCAAGCCGGCATCGACCGTCTGTCCCTGGTAGCTGCGCTGGGCGGTCGCAGTCAGGATCTGGTCGAATGGTACGACGACGTGGCGAAAGTCGGCCTGCAGGTAGAGTCGCAGGGCGAGGTAGGCGGAAGTCAGCGTGCCGGGGACGGCAATCGTCTTTTCTGCCAATTCCCCGGCGCTGAGCCTCTTCCCCGCCACCACCAGGGGGCCGTAGCCATCGCCCATACTGGCGCCGCTGTTGCAGAGCAGGTAGGTATCGGTCAGGTAGGCGTAGCCGTGCAGGCTGACGGCGGTCAGTTCCAATTCGCCGGAGAGGGCCCGGCGATTCAGGGTTTCGATATCCACCAGCTGGTGATGAAACTCGTAATCACCCGTATCGATGGCACCCTGGGCGAGGGCGTAAAACATAAAGGCATCGTCCGGATCCGGACTATGGCCGACACGAATCTGTTGTTTGGTGGCAGTCACGCCTAGTCGACATCCTCGAATCGCGATTCACTGTGTGTGACCAGCGCCCCTTCTTCCAGGTAGGTAGCGCTGGTATAGCCACGAAAAACCTTCAGAAGTTCGGCACCTTTTCGCACGTTCTCCAGCAACGGCTTGGCCATGTCCACGTCGCCATTTGCGTTCAGCCCCTCCTCCTGATGCAGGGCCCCCAGGCCCTCTGCCATCGAGCTGACGTACATCCGCACCCCTTCATTGACCCAGGGTACCACCATGTCGACCAGATTTACCCAGCGGAAGTAGACCACCACGGCCAGAGGCCGGTCGGTGGCTTTAAGCGGTCCACCATCGACCTCCAGGGGCTGCGGCTGCACAATCTTCTTGGTGTGACGGGGCAGCATCGAAATCGCTGCAAAGGCATCCGTCACCGCAATGTTGGGCGCCACACCTTCGTAAACCCCCAGATCTTCCGGCAGGGGATAGTAAAACACCTCAGCTCCGTTGTCCAGGTTCCGCTGCCTTGCTGGAGGAATTTGCACGTCTGGAACGTCCTCTGGGTTCAACCTGTGAACCGCCTTGATCAGATCGTTGATTACCAGGCGATACTCACCCAGGGCTTGCTTGAACAATTCGGGATCCTTCAAACCGATGACCAGCGCGGGTGACGGGAGGCCAATCGGTTCGGTGGTGGCGGGCAATTGGGTCGTCCATTGCGTGGTTTTGGTCTCGGCGTCGATCGACAGGCCGGCCTGGCCGTCGGCCATCGAGGGGATCAGTTTTTGGCGGTTGATCGCGTCCAGACGGCTCAGGATCGGAAAGGCGATTTCCGCGAACTGCTGGTAACCCTCCAGATCGGCCTCCGACATCTGCGGTACCACGTATTCTTCAAAATAACCTCGGCCTTTCTTCAACCATTTGACCAGCAGATCATAATCCTGCGGTCGGTATTCCGTGCGCGCCAGGATGGCAAACAACGGCGATCCGCCCAGATGGTTCAACAGCGGCAGCGGCTGGGAACCGTCCAGCTGGCTGTTAGTGACCCAGTTGTAGCGATAGGCCTCATAACCGCGATCGGTCAGGAAAGAAAAGCCCAGCCGAGCGCCGGCGGTGGGGAGGTAGGGCTTGAGGTCCTTGGCCAGTTCTGCCACGTCTGCCTGGATCTGCTGCTGTTCTTCCTCATCCAAGTCGGCCAGCGGCAACAGCTGCTTGACCCAATCCACCATCTCATCAATGTCTTCCGGCTTGGTCATCGCGGCCTGCATCAGTTCCTCGCTCGCGTAGCCGATGCCCGTGATGCGGTTGGTGGCCAGCGATCGCAGCGGGGCGAGCTTGGGGTGGTCGGCCAAGACTTTTCCCTGGCCGAGTTGAGCGAGGTGATCGTTGGAGGGCCCCAGCGAGAGCAGCAAGAAACCTTTGTGGACTCCCAGGCTGATTACCAGCGTCATTTCCTGCAATTTCTTCTGCAGGGCATCGTACTGCCCGGGCTCATCCTCCATTCTCTCGAACTCAATTTCCTGCCAGGGAACAAGGCTCCCGTCCAGCGTCATGGTGAGGAATTCGCTGTCACCAATCTGTTCCCGTTGGAAACCATCCTTCAACGTATCCAGCTCGTCAGGAAGCTGCGGCAACAGGGCCTTGATCGCTGCCTCGAGCCGGCTGAGCTGCTGTTGAGCGGCTTCGTTATTGTTGATTTTGAAGCCCAAGACCATGGTCGGGATGGCAACGTTGGCCACGTCTTCCGCCATACTGTCAAGCACCATCTTGAAGATGAATTCCTCTTCCGACAGGGGACCGTCATCACCCACCAGCTGGTAAAACATCGACCCGTAACGCAGCGAATTGGCAACTTCCAGCGCCAGGGCAATCACGTCGGTCGTCTGGGCATCCCCGTAACAGAATGCTTCTTGAGCGATCATTTCCTGCAGCAGTTCGACCAGCTGTTGATTCTCCGGCATTTGCCACATGATCATGGCCTGCTGGCCGGGCCCCTGCATCAACCCGAACTGGATCAGCATTTTCGCCTGCTGGACCAGCTCCCATTCGTTGGCGCGCTGCCACCAGTTGCTGTTTTTGACAATGTCAATCTGTTCCCCGATGCGGAGGGTGGCGGTATAAAATGCAGAATCCTGCGGAACCATCCCCAGCGATGCAGCCGGTGGCTCGGCCGCGCCGGCCGCCCTGGCGAAACTGGCCAGGAGGACTAAACAAGTGAACCAACCGCTGCGGTTTCGCCATGCAGAGCTTTTCTGAGACATATTTTTCGCATCCTTCGTTGTTTTTTGGGATGGATCGCATCTGGAGGCGATCGGCGTGCCGAGGAGGAGACCCCTGGAACTCCTCCTTAACGAAACCTCACATTGTAAGACCCGACTGGCGGATCGACAACGGGCAGCCTGACGTTTTGCAAGGGCGATGGGGAAATTAGCGGCTGAGCGGTAGATCGCCCCCTTTGCAGCGGCAGCGTGGCGGGGGATGATAGGCACCTTGGTCCTTTGGGGAGGGAAGTCTTGGAAATTCGTGGTACGCAGATTGTCGATACTTTCGCCGAGGCATTCGGGATGCGTTTCGTCCGCCTGACCGTAACGGCTCACGATGAATACTGGCTAGAGGCCGCCCTGCGTGAATTTACCGGCTATGGATCATCGGTCATCGCCTGCGACGCCGAAGTTGGCGTGGAACGGCGGTTAAGCGCCGATCAGACGCCGGACGGGCGTCCCGGGGCTTCCGTCTTGGTTTTCGGCTTTTCCCGCGAAGTCCTGGCTCAATCGGTACCGAATCGAACCGGCCAGTGCCTGATGACCTGTCCCACGACGGCCGTGTACGACGGGCTGATCGGGTCGGCTGAGCGGATCGCGGTGGGGAAACAGATTCGCTTTTTTGGGGACGGATTTCAGAAAAGCAAGCTGCTATTCGGGCGTCGCTACTGGCGGATCCCCGTGATGGACGGCGAATTTCTGGTGGAGGACCGGGTGGGCGTCGCCAAGGGCGTGGCGGGTGGCAATATCGTCATCCAGGGAAGGTCGCTGGACGACACGCTGGCCGCGGCCCGCCGCGGCACCGAGGCGGTCGACTGCCTGGACGACGCAATCACGCCCTTCCCCGCAGGAGTGGCTCGCAGCGGCAGCAAGGTCGGAAGTGTCTACAAGCAGCTAAAAGCCAGCACGGCCGACGCGTTCTGCCCGACGTTGCGCGGCCGCGTCGCCAGCAAATTGCATGACGAGGCCGGGTACGCCTTGGAAATCGTGGTGGATGGGGCCAGCGAAGCAGCCGTCGCCAGGGCCATGGCGTCCGCCATCCGCGCGGCGGCCGGTGAGGGAGTTGTCGCCATCGGTGCCGGAAACTATGGCGGCAAACTGGGAAAATATCACTTCCACCTCCACAAACTGCTGGCTTGACCACGCCAAGGGTTGCACCCGACGATGCGGGCCCGATGGCCGGTGAACGTCTGGCACCCCGAGATTCCGTGTCCGGTCAGGCAGCCGCCGGATAGCGGAACTCGCCTCTCCTACCGGCAGGAAAATGACGACTTCCCGACGGTTGTTTTTTTCCGCACGTAGGTCGCCCTGTCCCAGCCGGCCGCCCAGTGGAGAGCAATTGTCTCAATTGCTCCTTAAAGTGAAACCGTCCTGGCGGGCCGGGAAGAGCAATTGTCTCAATTGCTCCTTAAAGTGAAACCGTCCTGGCGGGCCGGGATGGTGATTTTACCAAAACCGCGCGAGCCGGCCGCTCGCCAAGCGCTGCCGTTTTCACCTCCGCGGGAGCAATTGAGGACAATTGCTCTACAATGTGGCTCGCCAGCG
>WVZU01000334.1:0-246 GCA_011772275.1 Planctomycetales bacterium
TCGCAGGGTGGCCGGCTGAATGTGAAAAAATTCGAGGTGCTGTTGACTTGCGAAGAACAAGCAACCTACCGACAGGGCACGGACACGGTGACCGACCAGCGGGCGGTCAACGTTCTGCCGGTGTTGCAGAAGAACAATTTTCGCATTCAAGCCCCGGACGTATTTGAGACGCGCAGCAGCTTTGTCGTGCCCGAAACGGCCATGCACTCCTTTCGATCCGAGCACAACGCAATCAGCTGGAAACTG
>WVZU01000334.1:357-4852 GCA_011772275.1 Planctomycetales bacterium
CCCCACCCGCCCCACCCCCCCCACCCGACAAAGACATGGGCCCCGTTTGATCTCTTTGAGGAATGCCGGATGTCCGACCTCGAATCCGAATCTGCTGATCCCCTGGTACCGGATGACGTGGTACCGGATGACGTGATCCCGCACGGCAAGCTGCCGCCCCTGCGTTACCGTGATCTGCCAGAACCGCAACCGCTGCGGAAGATGATCGGGCCGGGGATTGTTCTGGCCGGGCTGGCCCTGGGCAGCGGCGAATTCGTGTTGTGGCCGTATATCACCTATCGCAGTGGTTTTGTCTTTTTCTGGGCCTGTATCCTCGGCGTGACCACTCAATATTTCCTGAACATGGAAATCACGCGCTGGACACTGGCCACCGGCGAAAGTGCGATCACCGGCTTCTGCCGGCTCAGCCGCCGCTGGGCCTTCATCTTCCTGGCACTGAACATCATCCCCTGGATGCTGCCCGCCTGGGCCAAAGGTGCCGCTCGACTGATCGGCTGGCTGATTTGGGGCCCGGATCAGCTGAGCGATGGGATGGTGACCGCGTTGGCCATCGGCGGCCTGCTGCTGTGCGGTGCCGTACTGACCATGGGGCCGGTCATCTACGAAACGGTGGAACGCATCCAACTGTTCCTGGTCACGCTGGTCCTGGTACTGGTTGTGATCATCGCCGTGCTGATCGTGCGGACCGACGCGATCGTGGCCCAATGCCAGGGCCTGGTCAGCTTTGGCTTGCCGGAACGGGACGACAATCTGACGCTGGCCGCCCTGCTGGGCGCCATTGCTTTTGCGGGCGTTGGCGGCACGCTGAACCTGGGACAGAGCAATTACATCAAGGACAAAGGATTTGGCATGGGCCATTACATTGGCCGCATTACGAGTCCGGTCACGGGGCGGGCCGAGCCGATGTCGGAGGTGGGTTTCCATTTCCCGGATACGCCAGAGAACCGCCAACGCTGGCAGCGCTGGTGGCGGGCCGCCTCGCTGGAACACTTTATCTCGTTCTATTGCACCTGCCTGATCTGCCTGATCCTCTTGACGTTGATCAATTACAGCGTGTTCTACCAGCCCGATGGCAAGCTGCGCGAAGGATTGGCCGGCTATGCCAATAACCTCGATTTCATCTGGGCGGAAGCGATCCAGCTGGGCCAGCGGACCGTGCTGGGCAGCACCGGCACCCTCCTGTTTCTCATCGCCGGAGTTGCCATTCTGCTGACCACCGAAATCGGTGTCCTGGACGGGATCAGCCGCATCGGGTCCGACATCGTCAAGGTCAACTGGCTGTTGGACAGCTCGCGGTGGACGGAAAGCCGCCTGTATTACCTGTTTCTGTGGAGCGTGATTGGGCTGGGAGTTTTCATCCTGGGGTTTGGCACAGAAGCCTTCCAACTGGTCAAGTATTCGGCTGCCATGAACGGGTGCGTGATGTTTTTGTACAGCATCANNTTGTACAGCATCACCTTATTGCAGTTGAACTTGCGAGCGCTGCCAAGACCTCTGCGGATCTCCTGGTGGCGCGTCCTGATCCTGATCTGGTCCGTAATCTTCTTCGGCACATTTACGGTCTGGGTCGGCTGGTCGCTGGCTGGATTTTGAATGCGGGGAAGCCGGCCGCCTGGGAGGATGGTCGACACCGCACTTGTGGGGCGGCGGCGAATCCGGATACTGGAATCGAGCACGCCACGCGGGGCCGGCCTGCGGGCGGGTGCGAGCCGCCTGCGGGCGGGCGGGGGGTGCCTGCCTGGGGCAGAGCCTATCGGTGCAAACGATGACGGAACCGAAAATCTCATTGCGTTTAATCGGCGACAGCCGGACGTATCGGCCTGGGGAGAGCCTGTCGGGCGAGTTTTTTGTCGATGCGGCCGATCCGCTCGATGTGCGGGCGGCCGAACTATCCGTGTTGTGGTACACCGAGGGCAAGGGCGACGAGGACATGGCGGTCCATTTTTTCCAAAGGATCGGTAACGACAACGGCCAATTCGTCGACTTCCGCCGCAGCCAGCAATTCAAAACCGAACTGCCCAACAGCCCGCTCAGCTACGACGGCTCGCTCGTGAAAATCCACTGGTGTGTGCGGTTGCGGATTTTTCTGCCGCGCGGCCGGGAGGTGGTGGCCGAACAGCCTTTTCAGCTCGGTTCGGTGCCGCGGATCCGCTCGCCGCTTAAAATACCCATTCCGCATACGCTGCCCGCTCAGCCATCGATTAAGGAAACGACGTGAGCGGAATCGATTCCCGCCTGGCGCCGCGGCCGCCAACCGCGGGCAACTCCACGGGCCGTCTTGCCGCCCGGAACCCTTTGTCGACGCGCTGCGTGCGGCCCGGCGCGCTGGCTTACCGCTTTGCACCCGGACCGCGGCTGAACCAGTTGCTGGACCGCTTGCGCGACACCCGCGGCTGGGGTCAGATTATCGGCCCGCACGGTTCCGGAAAATCGACGTTGCTGCACACGTTATGGCCGGCCCTGGGTTCCGCCGGTTTTGAGCCCCTGGGGTTCGTGTTGCGCGACGGGCAGCGCCGTTTGCCGGCGGGCTGGCGGCGCGAGGCGGCCGGCGGCTGTGGCCAGCGGCGATTGCTGGTTTTGGACGGCTACGAGCAGCTGTCTTGGCTGGCCCGCTGGAACCTGCAGCGGACCTGTCGACGGCGCGGATGGGGATTGCTGATCACCGCGCACCAGCCACAAGGATTGCCGATGCTGTATCGCACCCGCACCACCCCGCCCTTGGCCCAGGCGCTGGTCCAACACCTGCTGGCCGACCAACCGCTGGCGCTTCCCGCCGCGGAAATCGATGCCTCTTTTCACCGTCATCGTGGCAACCTGCGAACGATGTTTGGCGAGCTGTTCGATCGCTATGAAGAGCTGCGCGGTTGACTTTTTGCATCCTCTCCCGCGCGTTTCGCTCGGTCGTGGGGGCTTTTCCGGCTGCCAAACGTTTCCCATCTGCTAGCGGCTTGAACTAGACTAGAAGTATGCATGCGGTGCGCGCAGCGTCCTGTCGTGTGGGGAAAAGAGGTATCAAATTCGCCAAGACTGGAATCTCTTGCCCAAGCCGCAAAAATTACCAAATCGCAATCCGTTAACTTTTTGCAGAACTTGGCTGGCAAGTTGTTGACGTTATGGCCCACAGCAGTTCTAAAGGAACGTAGGGATTTTCTCGCACGTTCACTTCCCGGAGAAAAAATCATGAAAGCTTTGCGAATTGCCATCTGCCCCAGTGTGATCGCGGCCTCCCTGGCGCTGGTCACCGTATCGGAAAGTCGCGCTCAAGTCGCCGTGCTCAGTCCCGGCCCGGCGGTGGTCCAGCCGGTCTACCGGCCGATTTTTCCGCGAGCCTGGTGGCGTCGACCCATCAGCTACCTGACGTTCGGTACCGTGGCACCCGTAACCAGCGCCCCGCTCGCCGCGGTTCCCATGACCACCACGGCCGCTCGCGTGACGACGTTTCGTCCTGTCGTCGCGTCCGCCGGCAATTGCACCACCTGCTGTCCTACTCAGCAGTGCTTTAAAATCTGCGAGCCGCGTACGACCTGCCGTCTGGTACCCCAAATTTGCTTTCGCGACGAACAGGTGCAAGTGCCCGTCACCACGATGCGTGCTTTCACAACGGTCGATCCTTGCACCGGCTGCTCGACCACCTGCATGAAACCGGTGACCACCATGGTCTGCCAGACTCGGCGCGTCCCCTACACGACCTACCGCCAGGTCTGTTCCACGGTGAACGTGGAAAGGACCGTCTGCCGGCAGGTGATGTCCTGTTCCAGCTGCGCCCCGGCCGTCGTGCCGACCGCTTTGCCGGCCGTGGCAGCGCCCGCGGCGTGCCCGACGTGTCCGGCGGGCAACGGGTCCGCCCATGTCGGCCCGCCCACAGACCAGCCGCAGTTGCAGGCCGCACCGCTGGCACCGGAGCCGACCGAGACGCAACGTCCTGAGACGCCGCCAGCGAACCATGGGAACGGCAGTCATCAGTCGACCAGCGGCAGCAAGTCGATGCAGGAACTGGACGCTGGCTACCAGCCGGAATTCAACGCACCTTTTCCCAACCTGGACGACAAGACCACCCAGGCGACCGGCGATCTGCTGTGGTCGCTGGCCACCCTGCCCGCCACGCCTGTGGCAGCCCGGCCGCGACAGCAGCTGGACGACAGCGGCTGGCACGCCGCCGCTCGTTAAGCGAAACGCCGGCAGCTGAAAACCGACCCACCGGTGACCCACGCCGTCCACCCTGTCGCATGCGATGGGGTGGTTTTTTTTGGGAGGATCTTCAGAGGAATCTGTGCGTCAAAAGCGACTGACATAGAAAACGGAATGGTCTATGGAAGAGAGGAATCCAGCGCGATGGCTGCCAGTAATGGGTGAAGTTTTTTCACAGCGATCTTGTTTGGCCTGTGGAGAGCGGTTAAGCAAGTCGGTTAAGGGTATCCGGTTAAGAGTGGCAGTTAAGACTGCGGTGAAATGTACTCTTAACCGATCACTCTTAACCGAACACTCTTAACCGATC
>WVZU01000116.1:0-14686 GCA_011772275.1 Planctomycetales bacterium
GTCCGAAGTGCCAGAGCATGGTCTTGGTCCAGCCGCCTATGGATCATGGGTTGGCGGCCCCACCCGCCAGCCAGCCGACCGCGTCTGCAGCGCCGGCCCCACCCCAGCCCGCGACCCCGCAGGGCCAAGGCATGGTGGGGCACGTTCAACCGCCTCCCGTCGTTCAACCGGCCACCCCATCCGCAAGGCCCCCTCAAGCCCCCTCGCCCGCCTCGCCCCCGCCCTCGCCCCCGCCCCCTCCGCCGGTTTCGGCCATCCCCAAGATACCCACCGTCCCCCAGGCCGGCTGGCAAAAAGCTTTACCGTTCGTTTGCGCCGCCGTGACCGGCGTGGTGGTCGCGGCCAGCCTCTGGATATTCCTCCAAAATGAACAACCCCAGGGGGAAGTGGACCCGCCCGCGACGCCCGCAGCCAGGGTGGATCAAGACGAATCGAAGCCCAAGGTCGAAATCGCGTCCCACGATGATCCGCCTGCCATCGATGGTTCGCAGGAGGCGGTCCAAACCGAGCCATCGGCTGCTGCCGATGTCCAAGCGGCCGAAGGACCCCCCACGGCCGACCGCCAACAGCTGGCAACCGCGCCGCAGAACCAGGCGGTTACCCAACGGCGGGAGACACCGGCCGAGCGGGAGATTGGCGGCGGCGACCCGACTTCAAACCCCTTGCCGGCCAAAGATCCCTCCCGACAGGAAACCGCTGCCGCAGCGCCGGCGACCGACCTGGAAATTGTGGACTCGATCCACCAGCAGGCCGCAGCCCATCCCTTGCCTGACCCCCTGCCCGATACCATCGAGCGGATGAAGATTCCGCTAAAAGGCGCTGCGTTTCGCGATACGCCGCTGCGCAACGTCGCCATGATCCTCGAACAGGCCACCTCCGTCCCCATTAAACTTGATCGGGGGGGCTTGTTCCGCGCCGGTGTCGAACCGCAAAGTTCCGTACGGCTGGAGATCCAACAAGCCACAGCCGCAGAACTCCTCCAACATGCAGTCAACCGCTGGGGTCTGCAGGTGGTCCCAATCGCCGATCACGTGCTGGTCACCGTCCCGGCGGTTGGGGAAGGCGAGCTGCGGTCGGGTCGCATCGAGCTGGGCCGGCTGATGCGAAACCGAGAGGATGGCCCGCCCCTGGTGGCCATGTTGCGGCAGCTGGTCCAGCCCGCTTCGTGGCAGCCCAACGGCAAAGCGGAAATCGAGCTGGAGGGTACCGCTTTACGCGTGACACAGAACGCGGTCGGCTACCAGCAGCTACAAAACGTGCTGGACAAACTACGCGTTGCCCGCGCGCTTGGCGGC
The DNA here is from genome assembly GCA_011772275.1 of Planctomycetales bacterium. Lineage (GTDB taxonomy): Bacteria > Planctomycetota > Planctomycetia > Pirellulales > UBA7805 > CS4-C045. The sequence continues at coordinate 1,296 of WVZU01000116.1, forward strand.
GGCCATCAAAATGAAGATACCCGCGGGACGCTGGTCTCGCGAACACGCCGGGCCGCCGCCGACCTGTCGCGCACCGTCTCTTGTGGGACGAACGGACAACTGCCGCTGGAACGCTATCTGGAGCAGCTCGCTGCCCGGGCGCGTGTGGAGATCGCACTGGACGAAGTGAGCCTCTGGCGTTACGGCACATCGCCCCAGGCCGGCGTGACCGCCGCCGCCGACCCCAAACCGCTCGCCGCCCTGTTGACCGCAGCCCTCCAGCCGCTGGGACTCACCTGGCGTGTGCTGGACGAGGGTCTGCTGGAGGTCACAACCCCCCGTGCCGTGGCAGAGACGCTCGACATCGAGTGTTATCCCCTGACGGGTACTGTGGGAGCAGAACAAGCCGAGGCCCTGGTCCGCCGCATTGGGAAAGAAATTTCGCCCGCCAACTGGACCCCCGCCGGCGGTAGCGGCGTCGTCCTGTTCGACCCTGCCGGCCCGTGCCTTCTGGTCCGACAGGCTCAACCCATCCAACGCGCCCTCGAAGACCGCTTGACCCAGTGGCAGCTGCTGGATGTCGAATTCTAACAACCTGCAGTAAGATCGATGGTGCGGGATCCCCGATCGTCCCAGGGCGGGTCCGGTAGGAGGGCGGGCTTGAGCACCTGCCCTGGTCGCGCGGCGCCGATCCGCCAGGGCCCTGCCGGCTGCGGTCCCATTGCCAGGCCGACAACCCGGCTCTAGGATCGTAGTTCCAGATCACCCCCCTCCCCTCGGCGGCCACGTCCAACCCACACCCCGCATCCCGCATCCCGCATCGGCAAGGCCATGATTGTCGTCATGAAACCTGGCGTGACACAGGCGCAAATCGACCATATGGTTGCTCAGGTCGAAAGCCTTGGCATGAAGGCTCATGTGATTGTCGGTACGGAAAGGACGGTGATCGCGGCGGTGGGATCGAAGCGCGACGGGACGAAGGAGTCGCTGGAAAGCGGACCGGGCGTGGCCGAGGTGGTCCCGATTTCGGCGCCCTACAAGGTTGCCAGCCGGGAGGTCAAGCCGGAAACCACGGTGGTCACCGCAGGGCAGCTGCGGATCGGCAGCGCCCAGATTGCCGTGATTGCCGGACCGTGCAGCGTCGAGAACGAACAGCAGATCCTCTCCACGGCCCGCGGGGTCAAGGCCGCCGGGGCCACCGGCTTGCGAGGCGGCGCGTTCAAGCCACGCACCAGCCCATACAGTTTTCAGGGGCTCAAAGAGGAAGGGCTCAAAATGCTGGCCGCCGCACGGGACGAAACCGGCCTGGCGGTCGTCACAGAAGTTGTCTCGCCCGAAGATGTCGATATGGTCGCGAAATATGCCGATATCCTGCAGATCGGCGCGCGGAACATGCAAAACTACAGATTGCTGGAGGCAGTTGGCGGCAGCGATCGAGCTGTGTTGTTGAAGCGGGGCGCCAGCGCCACAATCGACGAACTTCTGCTGGCCGCAGAATACGTGCTGGATCGCGGCAATCCCCACGTCGCACTGTGTGAACGCGGTATCCGCACCTTCGAAAACCATACCCGCTTTACCTTGCCGCTGGCCACGGTCCCCTACCTGCATCAAAAGACGCACTTGCCCGTCGTGATCGATCCCAGCCACGGGACCGGGCACGCCTATCTGGTGGCCGATATGTGTGCGGCTGCGATCGCCGCCGGTGCCGACGGCCTGATGGTGGAAGTGCATCCCGATCCCCCACACGCCCTCTCCGACGGCGCCCAGTCACTTAACTTCGATCAGTTCGCGGCCATGATGGCCCGCTGTGTCAAAGTCGCCGCAGCGGTAGACCGCCGCCTGTGACCAGCCGGAAATGCAGAGAGATTGCCGATCAGCCGGAGCGAGTCGATGAGCCCTGAACAACGCGTTGAGCAGTTAGGCCTTGAATTGCCCCCTCCACCCAAACCGGCTGGCCTCTACCAGCCGATCGTGATCCTCGGCGAAGTGGCCTACCTCTCCGGCCACGGGCCGCTCAAACCAGACGGGACGCTGATCACCGGCCGAGTGGGCAGTGAGGTCGATCCACAGGCGGGCTACCATGCCGCTCGACAGACCGGCCTGGCCATCTTGTCCACCTTGCGAACTGCCTTGGGCAGCCTGGACCGGGTACAGCGTCTGATCAAAAGCCTGGGGATGGTCAACGCCACCGCGGACTTCACCCAACATCCTGCCGTGATCAACGGCTACAGCGAGCTGATGCGAGAGGTTTTTGGCGACCAGCGGGGGGTGGGAGCGCGGAGTGCCGTCGGGACCAGTTCGCTGCCGGGCAACATGAGCGTCGAAATCGAGGCAATCTTCGAAATCGCTCGATGATCGCAACTTTCCCCACCCCACTCAGCCGGCCGTGGGCAGGCCGCACCGGGCGGGCAAAGCGGATCCGACCCGTTGCGGCCTGGCGTCCAATCCGCAGATCAGGCGACGTCCTATCAACGGTTGCTCATTCGTCAACTGCACCCACCGGACAGACNNGTACCCACCGGACAGACAGCTGCCGACTGCCGACCATCCGGGCCGCAGGGGCTGCAGGTTTCTCGCAACCTGGGTTGCCAGCGTCGGTAAGTCTTTGCCTGGAAAGGAAGACGAGGCGATTTGAAAGCCAGCGAATGGAACTTACGTGGCGTCTGCGAAAGACGACGCCTGATGTGGCCTGGCACAGACGTGACCGTTGTCCAGCAGATGGCTGGTGAGCACGACGGGCAGGTGCTGTGACTGAGCGGGGGGCGCTGGCTGTGCAGGGGGGTCGTTTGAGCATACAATTCAGGCATAATTTTAAAGGCATGCCGCGCTGCCTCACCGGTGGAGGACCAGGAAATGTCAGATTACGCGGGGATCATCGCCATGGGGCTCGCCATGGGCCTGGGCATCGTGGTGCTGTGGCGTCTGGTGGAAGTCCGTCGTCGCCACCAGCTGGCCGCGGCTCGAAAATTATTTCATCAGCGCCGCGAGTGGCTGGAGGCCAAATTTGTCGAGTTGGCTTCGGTGAAGGCCAGGCCGCGCGGTCTGAATTGGAAGGATTGCGATTTCGACGACCACGTCACGTTTGCTCGTGATCGCCGCTCCGGGGCCCTGGCGGCTTTCGTGGCGATCACCATCAGCTTTGAGGCGATCGAGGGAGGCGGCATGGAGGAGGTCGAGGCGGTGGGAAACCTCCGCGCCGCTACCGCGGTATTCCAGCATGCGGCCGGCCAATGGACGACGGCGGGTCGCGCGATCATGAATCTGGAGCCGGCCGAGGCAATCCAGCGATTTGACCAGGCCCTGGACTTGATCAGCGACTAACCCGTTATCCGGCCTGGCGCCACGATAGCACTCAGCAGCCGGGGTGCTGACCCCCACGGCCAGCGGCCAAAGCACCCCGGCTGCTCAAGGCCAGCCCCAGTCGGCAACGCCATCGGTTCGCGCGAAGATGGCACTCAGCAGCCGGGGTGCTGACCCCCACGGCCAGCGGCCAAAGCACCCTGGCGGCTGACATTTGATCACCCTTCCGGGTGCTGCCCTCGGCCAAGCTGTTTCTCACGGAAAAAAACCGTTCCCAGGCCGCTAGTTTTCTTTCAGCAGCTTGCGCAACACGGCTTGGAGGATGCCGCCGTGGCGGTAGTAATCCAGTTCGACGGGCGTGTCGATACGGACTTTGACGGCGAACGTTTTGGCCAGGCCCTCTGGGGGCGTGGCGATGACGGCCAGCGTCGCGGCCGGCTGGAGGAAATCGTCCAGGCCCTCGAAATGGTACGTCTCCTCGCCGTTCAGGCCCAGGGATTGCCAGGTCTGGCCCTCCATAAATTCCAGCGGCAGGACCCCCATCCCGACCAGGTTGCTGCGATGGATACGTTCGTAGCTGGCGGCAATGACGGCGCGGACGCCCAGCAGGTAGGTTCCCTTCGCGGCCCAGTCCCGGCTGCTGCCGGTGCCATATTCGGTACCCGCCAGCACCAGGAGTGGCACGCCTTCGGCGCGGTAGGCCATGGCGGCCTCGTAGATCGTGGTCTGGCGGCCGTCGGGCAGGTGTCGCGTCCAGCCGCCTTCGGTACCTGGCGCCAGCTGGTTGCGAATGCGGATATTGGCGAACGTGCCGCGGGTCATGACCCGGTCGTTGCCCCGCCGGGATCCGTAGCTGTTAAAGTCCGCTGGCTGGACATGTTCTTGCTGGAGGTACTCTCCGGCGGGGCTCTCCGCGGCGATGGCACCGGCCGGCGAGATGTGATCGGTGGTCACCGAATCGCCCAACAGCGCCAGGACCCGCGCGCCCCGCACGGGCTGCACCGGCGGGGGATCGGACTGGAGATCGACCAGAAACGGGGGCTCCTGAATGTAAGTGCTGGACGCCTGCCAATCAAACAGGGCACCGCCGGAAGTCTTTATGTTGTTCCATTTCTGGTTGCCGTCGAAGACGTTTCCGTATTGTCGAGTGAACATTTCGGGTTGGACGGCTGCCTGGAGGGCTTGTNNCCGTCGATATCGACCTGCCTTGGCCCAGGGGCTGGACAGCCAGGTCGATATCGACGGTGCCGGCCAAGGCGTAGGCCACCACCAAGGGCGGGCTGGCCAGGTAGTTGGCCTTGACCAGCGGATTCACTCGACCCTCAAAATTCCGATTGCCGCTCAATACCGCCGCCGCCACCAGGTCTCCCTCGGTCACCGCCCCGGCCACCTGCTCGGGTAGCGGGCCGCTGTTGCCGATGCAGGTCGTACAGCCGTAACCGACGGTGTAGAAGCCGATTTTTTCCAGATACTCGGTCAGACCCGATTTGTTCAGATAGTCGGTTACGACACGAGACCCTGGCGCGAGGCTGGTCTTTACATAAGCGGGCACTTTCAGACCCGCCTCGACCGCTTTCTTGGCCAGCAAACCGGCCGCAATCATCACCGATGGATTGCTGGTGTTCGTGCAGCTGGTAATCGCCGCGATGACGACCGCCCCGTGGCCAATTTCGGTGCTGGACCCGTTTTCCTGCACCTTGGCCGTGCGCCGCAGTGCGGCATCGTCCAGGGCAAAGCCGCGTTGGTTAAGCGGCGCGATCAGCGACTCGTGGAAAGACGATTTTATGCCGCTCAGCGTTACCCGATCTTGAGGCCGTTTGGGACCCGCCAGACTGGGCTCGACCGTCGCCAGGTCCAGCTGCAGGTTTTTGGTATATTCCGGGACGGGCGTCTGGTCGGTGTGAAACAACTGCTGTTCTTGGGTGTAGCGTTCGACCAGTTCGACTTCTGCCGCCGTTCTTCCGGTGCGTTGCAGATAAGCCAGCGTTTCCGCGTCGACCGGAAAAAAGCCCATCGTGGCGCCGTATTCGGGTGCCATGTTGGCAATCGTCGCTCGATCCGCCAGCGACATTCCCGAAACGCCCGGTCCGACGAATTCCACAAACTTGCCGACCACCCCCTCCCGGCGCAGAATTTCCGTGACCGTCAGCACCAGGTCGGTGGCTGTCGTGCCCGCCGGCAGGCTGCCGGTGAGGTGAAAGCCGATCACCTCGGGCATCAACATGTACAGTGGCTGGCCCAACATGGCCGCTTCGGCCTCAATTCCCCCCACGCCCCAACCGACGACTCCCAGGCCATTGATCATCGTCGTGTGGCTATCGGTACCGACCAGCGTGTCGGGCACAGCGATCTGGCCATCGCCAAAGGGGCGCAGAAAAACACCTTTGGCCAGATACTCCAAATTGACCTGGTGGACAATTCCCATGTTGGGAGGCACAACACGAAAGTTTTTGAAGGCCGTCTGGCCCCAGCGGAGGAACTCGTAGCGCTCGTGGTTGCGAGTAAACTCCAGGTCCACATTGATCGACAACGCGTCGGGACTGGCAAAGCGATCGACCTGGACCGAATGATCAATGACCAGGTCGACGGGAATTGAGGGATTGATTTTTTGGGGATCGCCGCCCAGCCGTTGCATGGCGCTGCGCATGGCAGCCAGATCCACCACGGCCGGGACGCCGGTAAAATCCTGCAACACGACTCGAGCGGGCAGAAAGGGAATTTCGACCGGCGGCGGCTGGCCACACCAGCCGGCCAGCTTTTCGACATGCTGCTGGGAAACCGCAAAGCCATCGCAGTTGCGCAGAACGGCTTCCAGCAACACGCGAATGGAATAGGGCAACCGAGCGATCTGGCACAGCCCCTGGTCCTCCAGCCGTGAAAGGCGGAACAGCTTGGCCGTCCCGGCACCTGTCGAAAACTGGTCCAAGGCCTGAAAAGGGTCGTGTATCGCCGCGTTGGGGTTCATGGTTTTTCTGCCAGAATTTGTGCTGGCTACCGTTCTGGTTGCTTAAAATATTCCCACAAGCTTAACCAATGTAGGGATTGTAGCGGATCGTGCAATTCCCGTCGCCGGCAAAGGAGTGCGGGCCGTGGCCCCGCCTGGTCACTTTGACCGAGCCTTGGAGAAAACCTAGATTTGAGCAGCGTATTTTCCCGCGGCGGGTACCGTTATTCGCTGCGGTCTCCCGCATTTGAGCAACTGCCGCCCCAGCGTCTTAGAATCACCAAACATCATGGCCGACCTGTCCAACGACGAACTTTTGGCTCGACTCGCTGATCGCATCCATGCCGGCAAAGCCCAAGAGACGGCTGACCCGGACGGCGAACTCGAAAATCCGCAGCCGGCGGCCGAAGCGGATACCCCCCGACCGGACCCTTCTTCCCTGCCGGAGCCCCCGGCCGCTGAAGACCCGATCGAGGATGTCTTTCGCCGTGTGCGGCAGCTGGCCGGCAGCGTAGAGGCATCGCCGGCGGCCGATCAAGCGAACCCATCTGAAAATGGCGAAGAGGGTTTCGTTCCCTTGGCCCCCTCGACGCTGTTGGAAGCCCGCTTGACCGAAACGCAGGTCGAGGCCTTGGTCCTGAAGTATTTGCTGGCCCGTGGGGAAGCCAAGGGTGCCGATGTCGCCGAACAGGTCGCTTTGCCCTTCAAGCTGGTGGAACAGGTTTTGTTTCAGTTGAAGCACGAGCGGCACGTGGCTCACAAGGGATCCGCGGCGATGAACGACTACGTTTATGTCCTGGGAGACACGGGTCGCGAGCGGGCCAAGCGCTATCAGGAGGAGAGCACCTATTTTGGGGCGGCGCCCGTTGCCTTACGCGATTATGTCGCCAGCGTTCAAGCCCAGACAATCGAAGGCTTGCAGCCCGGTCCGGAAGACCTGCAGCGAGCCTTTGCCGACCTTTTGATTGACCCGCGGATCTTTCGGCGGCTGGGGCCGGCCATCAATTCGGGCCGGGGCCTCTTCTTGTTCGGACCGCCCGGCAACGGAAAAACCAGTATCGCCGAACGCGTCACGGAAGCCTTCGGCAAACACATCTGGATCCCCCGCGCCCTGGATGTCGATGGGGAAATCATCCGGCTCTATGACCCCATCAATCATGTGGAAGCCCCCATGAAAGAAAGCGAGTCGATCATGCAGTTCTTGCAGGTCGACAAACGCTGGGTGCGGATCAAGCGCCCCACCATCGTGGTGGGTGGCGAACTGACGATGGAGAACCTGGAAGTTACCTACAATGCGACGACCGGCATCAGCGAAGCCCCGGTGCAGCTGAAAAGCAATTGCGGCACCCTGGTGATCGACGACTTTGGTCGCCAGCGGATGGCCGTGGACGAACTGCTGAACCGCTGGATCGTCCCCCTGGAAAAACGCTATGACTTTTTGAACCTGGCCAGCGGCAAAAAAGTGCGGGTGCCGTTCGACCAGCTGGTCGTGTTCTCGACGAATCTCGAGCCCCGGGATCTGGTGGACGAAGCGTTTCTGCGAAGAATTCCCTACAAGATCGAAGCTTTGGATCCGCAGGAAGAAGCCTTCCGCAAGTTGTTCGCCATCATGGCCCCCAAAGTGAAGGTCGAGTACAACGAGCAGGCGTTGGACTACCTGATCGAGAAGTACTATCGAGCCGCCGAGCGGCCGTTTCGCAACTGCCAGCCACGGGACTTGTTGCTGCAGATCAGGAACCTGGCCCTGTTCGAAAAGACCCCCGCGGTGATGACCCAAGAGACGATCGACTTCGCCTGCGAAAATTACTTCTCGGTGATGTAACCGCTCCTACTGCCTCCGCTCGCGATACGGCTCGTCGCGTTGGTAGATCTCCCAACGCTCGTGGATCTCCGCGGCTTCTTCCATTCGTCCAGCATGTTGATAGGCGTCGATGCCTATTTTGGCCGTGTCCTGGGCCCGCTCGAATTCTCCCACCTCGGCATACGCCGCCGCCAGGGCGTCCAGCATGTCGGGGCGAAAACGCTGCACATCGGGGTTGTCTCGCGCCTCGTAAATCAGTCGCTCAGCCCGTTTGGCGAAGCGGACGGCCTCCTGGCCGTCGCGGACTTTCTCGTCGGGACAGGTCGCCAACAGCCAGGCCAGCCGGACGGCAATGTCGGGCCAGTCGTTTTTGACCTTCAGCATCTCCCTGTAGTTGCGTGCGGCCAGCGCGTACTCACCTCTGGCAATCAGTTCCTTGCTCGTTTTCGCTTTTTCCAGCAGGTAATCCTCGCTGACCCAGACCGGGGCCCCCTCCACCCTCTTGGATGCCGCGGGCTGGAAGCCGTGCAGCCGTGCCAGCAATTCTTCCAGGTTGCCAACCGTCACGCTGCCGTACACCTGGCCTTCGGAAAGAAACAGGCGGGGAACACTGGTCACTCCCAGCTGGTTCGCCAGCTCCACGTCGCGGTCAAAACGTTTCCACAAGGCGGGCGCATCCCGCTTGCCGGAAAACGCCTGGCCGTCGACCCGAGCCCGGGCTTCGGTTTCGGCCGTGGCTGCCGTCGCAGGCGACGCCTGTCCAAACAGCCAGTCCAGATATCCCGCAAAGGCCTGGGAATCGACCGCCGCGACGGCCAGGGCGTGACGCACGATTTCACAAGCGTCGCGATGGCGATCGCTGACGCTGTCTTCCTCAATCGCATCGTTGCAGCTGTGCCATAACGGCCAAAAACGCACGTCGATCCGCAGCTGTTGGGGATATCGTGCGGCCAATTCGTGCAGCACCTCATGGAGATCGGCACATTGGGGACAGGTGGGGCAGAGGATGACCGCCATGCGGTGCGGCGCATCACGGCTGCCCAGGATCGTCCAGATCGTGTCGGGCGATGACTCCGGACCTTCCGACCCGTTGTCGCCCGTCGGCGGAGGTGTAGCGGCGTCCAAGGCCAGCAGCTGCAGCGGGTCGGCAGCCAGTTTGCGGATCCCCAGCGTGGTCGGATCCGGGACCACAATCTGCGGCACCGGTTGCGGTTTAGCAATCATGCTCATCGCCAAGACCTGCCCGGTGGCAACCAGCAGGCTGAGGAACAAGTGAAACAAAATGGGGGTGAATGGCAGTGGGGGCAAGCCGCTCTCCCAACGCCGCCGCTGGCGAATATTCCAGTCCNNTCCCAACGCCGCCGCTGGCGAATATTCCAGTCCTGACGAGCGTACTCGATGCTCAAACCAAACAGCGCCACGTTGAAGATATGGATCGCCGTGCAGTAGATGCAAAACTGCTGCAGGACGACGAACATCACCCTGCTCGACCAGACCGCCGCTGTAAAGCCAATCGATGTCACGACGGGCAAAATCAGGGACATAGGCGGAACAGTCGAAAGCTGCCAGGAATAGGCCGAGATCAACAGCGTGAACGCAACCAGCCCGTAAAAGCTCAGGCCCCAATAGGTCAGCGGCCAGCCCAGCACCCTGGCATAGGGACTGGTCAAGACCTGCTTGCAAGCCTGGTCAGGTCCGCAACCAGGCAACGGCATCGCCTCCAACCCGTCAGACGACACGGCATATTGCCCCTCCTGCCAGATCAGCAGCAGCGTCACGATCACGCCAGCCAACAGCAATCCCCACAGCCACCACCACAGCCGGGCAGAGGGCTGATCGAAGCGAACTTTGATGGGCCCTTCCATTGCCTGAATCATCAACAAAATACCGCAATCCGGTTCGCCCGCTGAATTGTCAAGCGAAACCTTTGGGGTGCCACCGCGGGCCTGCCTGGAAGTGCCAGGACGTTGCCTGCAATTCAATCGTAAGATTCACGGTTGGCGGACCGCTACCGATGCGATCTTTCCATGCCAAAGTCCAGTCGCAGCTGGGAATCGTCTTCGCCGTCCGGATTGAGCTCTTTGAACATCAAGCTGGGCTGGATATCCCGGTTGTGTTGGTACTTGTTACTATTGTACTCCGTAATGTCCCCGGTGATCTCGTGGTAAAAAATCTGGCAGATCGATACGCCGGGATAGATGCGGATCGGCTGGACGGCGAACATTTCCAGCGTCCAGTAGCCGCAGAACCCGACGTCGCCAAACCCGGCCGTCACGTGGACGAAGAGGCCCAGTCGAGCCAGCGAGCTGCGGCCTTCGATCATGGGTACCAGCTGGTGGGTTTCGGTCATCTCGACCGTGCGGCCCAGGTACAGCTGGTTGGGATTCAGTACCAGGCCCTCGGGAGGTATCGTCAGCCGCCGCACCCGGTTGGCCTTCCGCAAGTCCAAGACCACCTCTTCGTAGGTCATCAGCTCGTCATGCAACGAGAGGTTGTAGCTGTTGGGGTTCAGCCTCTCCTCTTCAAAGGGCTCAATCACCAGATCGTTCCCCAGACGCTCGCGAATTTCGTTCCCGGATAAAATCATGGCAATTTGCGTTTCCTGGCTAAGGATTTCTTTTTTGCAGGTTTCGTCTCCACACCAATCCGCGGACAAAATTTTTGCATCGAACAGCTGTCGCACTTCGGATTGCGGGCTGTGCAGACCTGCCGACCATGGTGGATCATGCGATGGCTGAAGTCGATCCATGCGCGACGCGGCAACTGCCCACACAGGTCCTTTTCGATTTTGACTGCATCGGTCTGCCGGGTCATCCCCAGTCGCCTGGCGATCCGCGAGACGTGGGTGTCCACCACGACACCGGACGGAATGCCATACGCCGTGCCCAGGACCACGTTGGCCGTCTTGCGGCCGACGCCCGGCAGCTGGACCAGCGTCTCCAGGTCGCGGGGCACCTGGCCTTGGTGCGCACGGGCGAGCTCCTGGCAGCAAGCGCGAATATTGGTCGCCTTGTTGCGAAAAAAACCGGTACTCTGAATGGCTCGCTCCAACGTCGCCTGACCCACACCAGCAAAGTCGCGTGCCGTTTTGAACTTTCGAAACAAACCTGCCGTGACCAGGTTCACCCGCTTGTCGGTACATTGAGCAGACAAGATGGTGGCTACCAGCAGTTGGAGGGGAGAACCAAAGTTCAGCGCGCAGGTGGCGTCCGGATAGTCCTTCTTCAAAGCCCGGAGGACTTTGGCGGCCTGGCGTTTCGCTTCAGCAATGGCGACCACGGCTACGTCCTGTGGCGTGGCGGCCGGGGTGCCGCCGCCGCAAACAGGCGAGCGGGGCGCCCCAGACGTCGATCCCCCTCTCATTCTGTCGCAAGCCGCGCTTTAGTGTCAAGTAACGCACCCCCCACCAGCTGGCTTGACACGCCTTTGTTGACGACCAGCACAACGTGAAGATAATGAATCAACGCCAGGCCAANNAGGCCAAGTGTGGGCGTGAACGGTAGCCGGGGAACCTGTCGGTCAGGAATCGCCATGGAAAATGACAGCGACTACGAACCGCGCTACGTGCGGGGGGTGCAATTGTTCAATGAATGCGAGTTTTTCGAGGCGCACGATGTCTGGGAAGAGCTGTGGGCCGATTACCGGGGGCCTTCGCGGGATTTCTTCAAGGGCTTGATCCAGGTGGCCGTGGCCCTGCACCACTTTGGCAATGAAAACATTCGTGGGGCCAGAAAGCTGTATGACAGTAGCCGCGGCTATCTCCAGCCCTATTGCCCGCGGCACATGGGTTGCGACCTGCAGCTGCTGTTTGAGGAGATGGAAGCCTGTTTTGCGGAGGTGCTGGCCGCGGACGAGCAGTTTCCGCGGGTGCAGATCAAGCCGGAGCTGATCCCGGAAATCGAGCTCGACCCGCCACCAACCGCCTGAACAAGGCGGCCCGCGTCGTTCAGCCGACCCGTAGACCTCGTGGCAGACTGCGATGCTCTGCAACGAATCGTTTCCTTCGCGCCGAATCACTTCTGGTTTCCCCCGCTCGGAATTACTTCCAGGCCGCCTGTTCCGCCAGCGGCCCGGCCGCGGTGCCAAGTGGGGCGGCGGTTCTGAGCCGGCAGGGGAGAAAGGACCCAAACAGGTTTTGATCGGGCCGGGGGACTGCCGAACGTCGTCCCACCCGCCGCTGCCCTTGCAGCTGATGCCCGCCGCCGCTGGGCCCTGAAGATGATCGGCAGCCGCAGCGGGGGTGGGTATCGGCCCATCAGCGCCCCCTCCCCCCGGCGCCCGGCCTCCCCAGTATCAGCCCCCTCTCGCTCGGCGGCCCCCCGTCCTGAAGCGGGCGGCAGCGAGGGGGCATTCCAAGGGTCCCGGTTGACCGATGCGCTTGGCGGTTTTACCATCGAGTCTGGCTATTTTTCACGTGCCGCATGAGAGGGGTTTGTCCAAGATGCACTCCACCAATCCGCTGACTGCATCCGCTGCCGGCAGCCTGGCGGGTGAATTGGACGATCAGGATCTGGCGGCCACAGAATCGGTCGATTACCCGCGGATTGAGCGGGCGGTGCGGGAGATCCTGCTGGCCGTGGGCGAGGATCCGGATCGCGAGGGGCTCCAGCAGACCCCCGCGCGGGTGGCGCGGATGTATGGCGAGATATTCGGCGGGCTGCACGAGGACCCTCGGCAGCACCTGGGGAAATTTTTCACTCAGCAGTACGACGAAGTCGTGCTTGTTCGCGACATCGGCTTTACCAGCTTTTGCGAACATCATCTGTTGCCCTTCATGGGCAAGGCCCACATCGGCTACATGCCCGATGGCAAGGTGATCGGGCTCAGCAAACTCGCTCGTGTGATCGAACTGGTCGCGCGGCGCCCCCAGGTACAGGAACGCATGACCGAGACGATTGCGAACCTGTTGGAGGATGCCCTGGCGGCCAAGGGTGTGGCGGTGGTCATGGAAGCCACTCACACCTGCATGACCGTGCGCGGCGTACGGAAACCGGGCAGCCTTTGCGTGACATCCGCCATGAAAGGTGCTTTCCGCACCAACCTCTCCAGCCGCTCAGAAATCATGACGCTGATCTACGCGAACGGGCGGTAGCCAGGCGTGGTCGTACTGAATGACTTTGTGCTGAGTTTAGGCTATGGTCTGGCCTTGGCGATGGCATTGACCTCGCCTCGCCAGGTGACTTCCGGCTACTTTCGCAATCACAGTTACGTCTTGCTGGGCCTGTTCGTGTTGTCCTTGATGATTGCCTTCAAGGGGGGCCAGCCAGCCAGCTTTGGACTGCCGCTGACAGCCGCTGCGCTAAGCTACGCGGCCTCTGTCGCCTGGTTGTACGAACGACCTCGCAGCGGGCTGCTGCTGCTGGGCGC
>WVZU01000116.1:14718-30046 GCA_011772275.1 Planctomycetales bacterium
CCATGTTCCTGGGGCATTGGTATCTGAATACCCCCACCATGCAGCTGGCGCCACTCCGCAAACTGCTCAGGCTGATGGTCCTGGCGATCCTGTTGCGGGCAGTGTTCAGCGGTGTTGGACTGGCGTGCCTCTGGTCCAGCGGATCCCCGGATCCGTTTCCGATCACGTTCCTGATTTTGCGGTGGCTGGCCGGGATCGCCATTCCGCTCCTGCTGGCCTGGATGACCAGCAAAACCCTGGACATTCCAAATACCCAAAGCGCCACCGGGATTCTGTACGTGGCGGTGATTATGACCTTTACCGGCGAACTGGTTGCCAGGCTGCTGTCGACCAGCAGCCGTTATCCTTTATGATGAAGAGTATGCAGGTATTCTTTCGTTGTCCATGTTGCGAGCAGACGGCGCGGGGTGAAGTGGCCGTGGGAATCGGCGGGTTGTCCTGCGGCCATTGTGGGGGCCAGCTTCCCGTCCCGGACGACGCGCTCCCGGACGGCCAGGTAAAATATTGCCTCGTTTGCCACAGCCACGATCTGTTCGTCCGCAAGGATTTCCCGCAGCGACTGGGCGTCTTCATCGTGGCCCTGGGATTTTTGCTCAGCGCCGTGGCCTGGTACCACTACCAGATCGGGTGGGCGTTTGGCATCCTCTTCGCCACGGCGGGAATCGATGTGTTGTTGTATTTGCTGGTGGGAGAAGCGCTGGTCTGCTATCGCTGCCATGCGCACTATCGGGGTGTCACGCCTGGCGATCGTCAGGCAGCGTTCGATTTGGAAACGCACGAACGTTATCGGCAGCTGGCGGCCCGCCAAGGCGCTCCACAGCAGGCCGCTCAGGATCCTCACCAAGCAAACCGCGGCCAGGTGGCTTCCACCATCGCCGCAAAAGACGAATGATCGGTGATCCAGGAAAGAAGCGCGGATGAGGCAGAACCCAGAACGCCAACTTGCTGAAAAGATCGCTCAGGAAGTAGGACGTCCTGTGCGTTGCCGAATGTTTCCCTGTTTTGTCTCCCACCCAGCGGGAGTCAAGCCATGGGAAAGATTGTCATTCGCCAGGTCGCGTTAGGCGTGGGGCTTCCAGCGGCGCTTGGGACGAGGGCTCAGCGGGGAATGCGTGATGGACCAGGAACGGGAGCGAATCCAGGACGATTTACGGGGCCTGCTGGCCGGGGATGTGCGTTGCGACGACCTGTTCCTGCAGTTGTACGCCAGTGATGCCAGTATTTTTGAAGTGCGGCCGCTGGCCGTCGTGCGGCCGCGGCACGCGCGGGACGTGGTCACCTGTGTGGAGTACGCGGCCGAAAACAACTTGCCGCTGCGTCCTCGCGGTGCCGGGACCGGGCTGGCCGGTGAATCGCTGGGGAGCGGTATCGTGATCGATTTCTCGCGATACATGAACCGCCTGGGGCTGGTCGCAGACGATTGCGTGCGGGTACAGCCCGGCCTGGTGCATGCTGAATTGAACGAGCACCTGGCCAGGGGAGGGCGTATTTTCGGCCCGGATCCGGCGATGAGCTCGGTGACGACGTTGGGCAGTGTGATCGCCATCGATGCGGCTGGCAGCCACTTTTTGAAATACGGATCTGCCCGCCGTCACGTCCGCCGGCTGCAGGTCGTGCTGGCCGACGGGAGTTTGATCGAACTGGGCAACGAACGGCTGAACGAGCTCGACCCGGCGCAACCGCGTCGCCAACAGCTGATCGACAACGTGGCCGCTCTGCTGCGCCGCGACGCGGACATGATCAAGACCTTCAGCCCCGAAGCTCAGGTAAACCGCTGCGGCTACAACCTTACCGGAATATTGTCGGCCGACCGGCTCAACCTCGCTCAATTGCTGGCCGGATCGGAAGGCACGCTGGCGATTATCACCGAGGCGGTTTTGGGGATCGAACCCTTGCCGGCGGCCCGAGGCGTGGTGCTACTGCTGTTCGATCGCCTGGACAAGGCGGCTCGGGCCGTGGCCGAGGTGCTGCGGCAGCAGCCCAGCGCTTGCGACCTGATTGACCGGCGGCACCTCAGCCTGGCCAGGGAAAATGACGTGCATTTCGATCTCCTGATTCCGCCGGAAACCGAGGCCCTCTTGCTGGTCGAATTCGACGGGGAGGACGTGGCCACGGTGCAGGACCGCATCAACGCGGTGCTGGGCCGGCTGCAGAACCGCAAGAGCCATTTGATGGGTTCGCGCGTGGCGCTCGACCCGACAGACGTCCAGCTTTACTGGCAGCTGGCCCGCAAGATTGTGCCGACCTTGTACCGCCTGCAAGGGTCCTCCAGGCCGCTGCCTTTTGTCGAGGACATGGCGGTACCGCCGGAATCTTTGCCCGATTTCCTGACCAAGATAATCGCCGTGCTCAAAAGGCACCAGGTGACCGCCTCCCTCTTCGGGCATGCCGGTCACGGCCAGCTGCACCTGCGCCCGTTGTTGAACCTGGCCGACCGGGGTGACGTCGAGCGGATGGAGAAACTGGCGGACGACCTGTATGAAGAACTGTTTGAAATGGGTGGCACGATCAGCGGGGAACATGGCGACGGTTTCAGCCGTTCGCAGTTTGTACCGCGTCAGTACGGTCCGTTGTACGAAACGTTTCGTGAACTGAAGGCAATCTTTGACCCCCACAACATTTTAAATCCCGGCAAGAAAGTCCATGCGATCGAAGACAGCCTGACGCGCAACCTGCGTCCGGTGGGCCCGCGCCCCCCCCAACAGCCTGGCGAACCGCCAGCGGACTTGATTCCCTTGCAGCTGAAGTGGGACACGCAGCAGCTGGCGCACGCCGTGCGGACCTGCAACGGCTGTGGCGCCTGTCGTTCTGAGTTGTCGGACGTGCGGATGTGTCCCATTTTTCGCCTGGCACCTTGCGAGGAAGCCTCGCCCCGCGCCAAGGCGAACTTGTTGCGGGGTGTCCTTTCCGGCCAGCTGGACCCGGCCACCGTCGCCACGGAAGACTTCAAACAAGTCGCCGACCTCTGCGTCAACTGCCACCAATGCCGGATGGAATGCCCGGCCAACGTCGATATTCCCAAGATGATGATCGAGGCCAAGGCGGCCTATGTCGCAGTCAACGGGCTGCGACCCACCGACTACTTCATGACCCGCCTGGATCACTGGAGCGCCCTGGGTTGCCGCTTCCACCGGTTGGCGAACTGGACCATCCGCAATCGTTCGGCACGCTGGATGATGGAACGCGTCTTCGGGCTAGCGCAGGGACGGAAGCTCCCCCGCTTCGCCCGCCAAAGCTTCCTCCGCATCGCCGCTCGACAAAAACTGACGCGCGCCGCGCGCGGCAGCGGCAAACGGGTTGTCTATTTCGTCGACACCTTTGCCAACTTTCATGATACCGCTCTGGCCCTGGCGCTGTGCCGGGTCATGAAACACAACGGCGTCTCGGTTTACGTGCATCCCAGCCAGTGGCATTCGGCGATGGCCATGGTCACTCACGGCGTCCTCGCCCCGGCACGCAGGGTGGCAGAAAACAACATTAACGCCCTGGCCGAGGCCGTACGTCAGGGATACCAGATCGTCGCCACCGAACCGGCGGCCGCCTCATGCCTGGTGCACGAATACCCCAGCCTGACCGATCACGAGGATGCCCAGCTGGTGGCCGACAACACGGTCGAAGCATGCACGTACCTCTGGCGCCTGCATCAAAACGGTGACCTCCGCCTCGATTTCAAACCGCTCAACATGACCGTGGCTTATCATCAACCGTGCCACTTGCGATCGCTGCAAGTCGGGTCGCCAGGCGAACACCTCATGCGATTGATTCCTGGCCTGACGGTGGTTACAACTAATCATGGGTGCTCTGGAATGGCAGGCACCTACGGGCTGAAACACGAAAATTATCGCAGCAGTCTGCGGGCAGGCCTCGATTTGATCACCCGCTTGCGCGACCCCCGTTTTCAAGCCGGCACCACCGAATGCAGCGCCTGCAAGATGCAGATGGAACAGGGTACGACCAAACCGACCCTGCACCCCATCAAGGTCCTGGCACAGGCGTACGGCCTGAACCCGGAGGACCAGAATCCCTTCAACATCGTGGGGGAAGAATTAGTTGTCACAACCTGCGACGCAAGTGCGAGTTAAGCTGTTCGCCGTGGCGGCCCAGCGGGTGGGGCGCGACGAGATCCTCGTCGATGTCGCCAGCCCGGCCGACGTCGCCGCGCTGAAACAGGCCGTCTGCCGGCAGTTCCCCCAGCTGGAACCGCTGGCCAGTCAACTCCTGGTTGCCGTCGATACCCAATACGCCGATGATGCGGAAGTGGTCTCACCCCAGTCCGAGGTGGCCCTGATTCCGCCCGTCAGTGGCGGATAAGGCCCCCGACCCCATGCCGCGACTTACCGATCAGGAGATTCAAGCCGAACAGTTGCTGCAGCGGGTCGCTGCCCCGGAAGCAGGCGCCGTGCTGCTGTTTTTGGGTACCACCCGCGGAACAACCCAGGGACGAGAGACCTTGTCGCTGGATTACGAAAGCTATCGGGAAATGGCCGAACGGAAATTGGCTGAACTGGAAGAGGAGGCTTTGCAGCGTTGGCCCCTTGTCCATTGCGCCGTCGTGCACCGCCTGGGACATCTGGAAGTGGGCGAAACCAGCGTCGCGGTGGCCGTCAGCAGCGCACATCGACGCGAAGCCTTCGCCGCCGGCCAGTGGTTGATCGATACGATCAAGGAAGTTGTCCCCATTTGGAAACGTGAAAACTGGGCCGACGGGACCAGCCAATGGGTTCACCCCGGAGTCGCAAAAGAGGTAAAATCGAGCCAGTAGGGGGGGATTCGCCAGCGTACCACTGTAGCCGAATGGTAGCTGACTTCCGTCGCTGGCCTTGGTTACCGCCTGGACGATCCGAATTCTCACGAATTCGGCTACGTCAGGGGCCTTGTTCCTCATCTGGCCCTCAGCACACCCAGAACCTGAACTTCCTATTTTTCATCTGCAACCATGCCCCCTCCTCCCCTGATCGATCGTTTCGGCCGGCCGCACACCAGCCTGCGGCTCAGCGTTACCGACCGCTGCAATATCCGCTGCCTGTACTGCATGCCCGCTGCCGATGTGCAGTTCGTGCCTCGAGCCGAACTGCTGACCTTTGAGGAGATACACCGGGTGGTCCGCGTGGCCGCGGGGCTGGGCATCTGCAAGGTACGCGTGACGGGTGGCGAACCGCTGGTACGGCACGGTTTACCCCAGCTGATCCGCAATCTGGACCAGATCGACCAGCTGACCGATCTGGCCCTCACAACCAACGGCCTGCTGCTGGCCGAACAGGCAGAATCCCTGCGGCAGGCCGGGCTGAGGCGGCTGAACATCAGTCTCGATACCCTGGAAGAAGCCACCTTCGAAAAAATATCGCTGCGGCCGGGCCTGGATCGCGTGTTGGAGGGAATCTTTGCGGCCCGTCGAGCCGGTTTTGACGAAATCCGGCTCAATGCGCTCGCCCTCCACGGCCTGAACGAAAAAGACATCGTTCCCCTGGGCCAGTTCGCTCGACAACACCAGCTGGAACTTCGATTTATTGAGTTCATGCCCCTCGACGCGGCGGGACAATGGCACAGCGGCCAGGTGCTGTACGGGGCCACGGTCCGCCGACGCCTGGAAAAAGCCTTCGGGCCGCTGCTGCCCTGCCCACGGAAGGATCCCAGCCAACCGGCGGTCGACTATCAGTTCGCCGACGGCAAGGGGCAGATCGGGTTTATTTGTTCGGTCTCTGAACCGTTTTGCGACCGCTGTAACCGCCTCCGCCTCACCGCGGAAGGCCAGATTCGCAACTGCCTGTTTGGCAACGCAGAGTGGGATGCCCGCACTCTGTTGCGGGGTGGGGCAGACGATTGGCAACTGGCCGACCTCTTCCGCTCAGCCGTCGCAGCCAAAAAAGCCGGGCACGGCATCGACACGGAAGATTTTGTGAGACCGCAGCGGGCCATGTATCAGATCGGCGGATGACTTGGGACGAGCGGCAAGAGGTGCGGCGCATCTACCTGGACAACGCGGCAACTAGCTGGCCTAAACCGGAAACGGTCTATGCGGCCAGCGATGCTTACCTGCGCCAATGTGGTGCCCCCGCCGGACGCAGCGCGTACCGCGACGCGGTCGAGGCCGAACGTTCGGTGGACGAGGTCCGACGCCGCATCGCCAGCCTGTTGGGCTGCGACGACGCAAGACGCATCATTTTTACGCTCAACGGCACCGATGCACTCAACCTCGCCATCCACGGCCTGCTCGCTCAGCACGATCATGTCGTGACCACCGATGCCGAACATAACTCGGTGCTCCGCCCCCTGCGGTTCCTGGAAGAGACAGCCGGGGTGCAAGTCACCCGCGTGGGCTGCGATGCCAGCGGCAGGGTCTCGCCCGACGCCGTGGCCGCCGAGCTGCGACCCGACACGAAACTGGTGGCCGTCACCCACGCCTCCAACGTGACGGGCACCCTGCAGCCGATCGCCGCAATCGCCCAGGCCCTCCAGGGGCATCCCGCTCTTTTCCTGGTCGATGCCGCCCAAACGGTTGGTCATCTCCCCCTCTCGGTCCGCCAGCTGCAGGCCGATCTGCTGGCCGCGCCGGGCCACAAGGGACTGCTGGGTCCGTTGGGTACCGGGATTCTCTACGTGGGGCCCCGCGCCGATGCTCAGCTTCACAGCGTGCGACAGGGTGGCACCGGGACCGAAAGCCAACAAGATCGTCAGCCCGACACGTTGCCTCAACGTTTCGAAGCAGGAAACTTGAACGTCCCCGGGATCGTGGCCCTGGGGGCCGGCGTGGATTACCTTGTCCAACGCGGCGTGGAGGCCATTCGTCAGCACGAACTGTCGTTGGTGGAAAGGTTGAGCGTCGGGTTGGGGGCGATCGAGCAGGTTACGGTTTACGGGCCGGCCGATGTTTCCCAGCGGGTGGGACTGGTCAGCATCACGGCAAACGGACACGATTCCCAGCAACTGGCCGCCGCCCTGGATAGCGGCTATCGCATCCAGGTCCGTGCCGGCCTGCATTGTGCACCACGGATGCATCAACGGCTGGGAACCATGCAAACTGGCGGCACCGTGCGATTCAGCGTGGGGCCCTTTAATGACCTCAACCAAATCGATATGGTGATTACGGCCGTACAGCAGATCGTGACTGCCGGATGATCTGCCTCGGATTTTTTAGGCGAGCCTGAATGATGTCGGATGCCCCCTGGTACAAGGATGGCCTGCAGTTCCAATGCACGCAATGCGGCAACTGCTGCACCGGCGCGCCCGGCTATGTGTGGGTCAACAAGGCCGAAATCGAAACAATGGCTCAGCTGCTGAACATGGATGTCCCAACTTTCGAAGACCAATTCGTACGCACGATCGGCATTCGCAAAAGCCTGATCGAACTGGACAACTTCGACTGTGTTTTCTTTGATAACAAGTCCCGCAAATGCCAGGTCTACTCGGCCCGACCCCGACAGTGTCGCAGCTGGCCCTTCTGGGATTCCAATCTCCGCACCCCGGCAGACTGGCAACGAACCTGCCAGATCTGCCCCGGTAGCGGTACCGGGCCGCTCGTCCCCCTGGAACAAGTCCAGCAACAGGCCGCCGTCATCAAGATCTAAACCGCCCACCCGCCAGCTGGCTGGCAAAAATTCCAGCCCCCACCCCCCCTACCGTTCCACATCGGACCGGTCTGCGCGCCACCGGCCAAAAACGGAGACAGGTAACCGCCTGGGCCGCCGTACATTTTTAGCCCGGCTGGATTGCCAATGAAATTCGGGCGGCTAGAAAATCGGGACGCCTCACGGGGACGCACCACGGGGTCGAGAGTCTTTTTCGCCACTGGTCGCGCGTAACGGGGTCGGGAGTGAATGGCATTAAGATTNNGGTCGCGCGCGTAACGGGGGTCGGGAGTCTTTTTCGCCACTAAAAAACCCTCCATCGCTGGATCGTGGGACCGGTGGCGAAAAAGACTCCCGACCCCTTCGGTTCATCGCGACCGTTCAAAAACCAGCCGCAACGCGGCGACAGGCCACAGCCTCACGCGTCAGCCCAAAAAAAATCGAACCGCGGAGGCTGGGACAAGCGGACCGTTGTTCCGGCGGCCGATTCCTACGCAAAGCGTTGTTCTGCCAACACGGAACGTTGCTAGCAGCGGTGATTGGCCTTGACCAAAGACGGGCGATTGCCTACTGGCAAAACTGAGATAAATCGTGGGGCCGCTACGGCTGTTAAACTGGCTGGAGTTTAACGGTCGTACCGCCGATAACGCTTGGGTGGACACCCCTTGAATATCCCCAGCACAGGGCCGCGGGAATTTGCGCTAGTTGTTATCAAACAATAACTTGCGACGATATGCATCGAGCGGTGGAGATTGCATTCTGCTAAGTCATTACATTGCAACACCTTAGTACGACAGATTCAATCCGACCAAGCCATGCATTGTTGGGTTCATTTGCCGGGGTCCGCCGGTCGTAGACAAGCTTTTATCTTGACACTAGTGCTTGCGCCACCTACACTTGGAGCATAAGAACGGGGCACGTTTGGGATCCATTTCGACCCCCATATCTCCCCTTTCCAGCAGGAGATTTACTTGTGACCAAGAAAGAGATCGTAAAGACCATCTCGGAAGAGATTGGCATGACGCAGCTGAAGACGAAAGAGATTGTTCAAAAGACTTTTGACGCGATTGTGGATACGCTGGTCGAAGACACCCAGGCGAACATAAACAAAGGTGGCGCAGGAACTTTGGGGCGAATCGAGCTGCGGAATTTTGGCGTTTTCGAGGTCAAGCGGCGAGCGGCTCGGAAGGCTCGCAATCCGCGGACCGGCGAAAAGGTGTTTGTGGCGGAGAAATTTGTTGTAACCTTCAAGCCTGGCAAAGAGATGGAAGAACGGGTTCGACAGTTGGAACGAGCCGCCGCCGCCGGCGGGCATGCTGAGCCGAGCCCGGCTGCTGGGCAGCCGTCGAGCGGAAGTATTGACAGTCCACAAAGTTACGGCACGACCTGACCCCTTTTCNNCCGGCGGGCTCCGGGTGGGCCGACCGCAAATCGGCCTTGTTTCGGCCCGTCCAACGGGTCGACCGGCGGGTTCACCAGAACGCGTTGGCGACAAGTTCATGGAGGAATGAGTCATGCGGCAACTGGTTTTGGCCGGATTGCTGGGCATTACGCTGGGCTTCAGTACCGGTTGTATCCTGCCCATCTATTCCGGCGATCCTCAGCGGCGGACGCGACAGCTGATCTTTACATCCGAGAACCTGCGGATGTTTTTAGA
Organism: Planctomycetales bacterium; assembly: GCA_011772275.1. Lineage (GTDB taxonomy): Bacteria > Planctomycetota > Planctomycetia > Pirellulales > UBA7805 > CS4-C045. Next base: position 23,941 of record WVZU01000116.1, read on the forward strand.
AGAGTGGGAACGGTTCTGGTTCCTGGACCAGCCCAGCCACCTCTCACCGTACCGTACGCACGGCGGTATCATTTGACCGCAGGTCAAGTCGCCGCATTTTTACGGCCAGCTGCCCAGCGGCTGGCGTGGGCGTTATCGCAAAGGTACATTGCCGCTTGCGGGTCCGCAGGCGGTGCGCGCCGTCCGCGAGGCTCTGTGCCGTCTCCAACGTACTTGCCGCGGACTTACGGTGCCTGAAGAACCAACCGACCCCTGCTCGCTGGAAGTTCAACTCGGCCGTCTGCGACTGGCCAACCCCGTGCTGGTCGGATCCGGCACGTTTGGCTACGCTCGCGAAATGGAACATCTGGTCGACTTAGGTCGGCTGGGGGGTATCCTACCCAAGACGGTCACGGCGGAACCCAGGATCGGCAACGCACCCTGGCGGACGATCGAGACCCCCGCGGGAATGTTGAATTCGATCGGCCTGGACAACGATGGCATCGAGGCCTTTATTCAGCATCACCTGCCTTATTTGAGCCGTCTTGCGGCACCGGTGATCGTCAGCATCGCCGGTCGCAGCCGGGACGAGTTTGTCGCCATGGCGGCTCGCCTGGACGGCTTGGAAGGCGTGGCGGCGATCGAATTGAACATTTCCTGCCCCAACGTCAGCGGCGGTGTCGACCTGGGAACGGATCCCCGGATGTGCGAGAAGGTGGTGGCTGGCTGCCGAGCGGCGTGCAGCCTGCCGGTGATCGCCAAGCTGACGCCCAACGTGACGGACATCCAGGAGATTGCCCGAGCGGCCACAACGGGCGGCGCCGACGCGATCTCGGCGATCAACACCTGCCTGGGTATGGCCGTCGACTGGCGAAAAGCTCGTCCCTTACTGGGCAACACCCTGGGAGGGCTCAGTGGCCCCGCCATCAAGCCGATTGCCCTGCGGATCGTCTACCAGATCGCCGCAGCGGTCGACACGCCGATTATCGGGATCGGCGGGATCGCCAATGTGGATGACGTGATGGAGTTCCTGGTGACGGGCGCTACTGCCGTTCAAATCGGCACGGCCAATTTTTATAATCCGACAGCCACCATGACCGTCCTGGACCAGCTGCCCGAGGCGCTCAGCCAGCTGGGCGCCAGCAGCATTCCGGCGATCGTCGGCACGCTGAAGACCTGACAAAGGCAATTAAGACCCAATCCCCCCACACGCCCCCCACTTCACACTGACTGCTTTCCCCTCTCATGCGCGTACTTTCCGGCATCCAGCCCACGGGACGATTTCACTGGGGCAATTATTTCGGCGCGATTCGGCAGTACATCCAGCTGCAAACCGAGGACGCTGCCTTTTATTTCATTGCCAACCTCCACGCCCTGACAACCGTGCGGGATCCGCAGGTCCTGCGGCAAAACACGCAGGAAGCGGCGATCGATCTTTTGGCCCTGGGGCTCGATCCGGATCACGCCGTGTTGTTCGCGCAGTCCGACGTGCCGGAAGTCTGCGAGCTGACTTGGCTGTTGATGACCGGCACCCCCCTGGGCTTGCTGGAACGCTGCCACGCCTACAAGGACAAGAAAGCCCGTGGACTTCCCGCAGACGCAGGATTGTTCACCTACCCCGTCTTGATGGCGGCGGATATTCTGGCGTACGACTCGGACACGGTGCCCGTGGGCGAGGACCAGGGGCAGCATATCGAGGTCTGCCGGGATATCGCGGCCAGTTTCAATCACCATTTTGGCGAGGTGTTTGTGATGCCCCGCGCCAAGATCCTCCACACGGCGGCGAAGGTGCCGGGCACGGACGGGGAAAAAATGTCCAAAAGCTACCACAATACGCTGGAGGTGTTCGAAGATCCCCGCGCCCAGCGGAAAAAGATCATGCGGATCAAGACCGATTCCCGGCCCGTGGACCAGCCTAAGGATCCCGACACGGATCACCTTTACCAGCTGTTTTCCCTGGTCGGAACCGATCAACAAAAAGAGGAACTGGCAGAATCGTACCGCCGCGGTGGCTTTGGCTATGGGGACGTCAAAAAACTCCTGGCGGATGCCGCGGAGGCGTATTTTCAGCCGAGCCGCCAGCGGCGGGAGCAACTGGCCGCCGAACCGGACCGGATCCACCAAATCCTGGGGGACGGCGCGGCGACCGCCAGAAAGAAAGCCGCCGAGGTGCTGCGGCGAGCCCAGCAAGCCTGCGGTATCCGATAGTAATCTCCCATGAATATCGCCGGGATCGGAACCGACATCGTGGAAGTCCTCCGGATCGCTCAGATGATCGAGCGGCATGGGGAACTATTCATTGGGCGGGTGTATACCGAACACGAAATTGACTATTGCCGGCGGCGGCGGGCCTCGACGCAACATTTCGCCGGCCGCTGGGCCGCCAAGGAGGCGATTCTGAAGGCCTTGGGTACCGGCTGGATCCGTGGCATCAGCTGGCGCGATATGGAAGTTCGCAACGAATCCGGTGGCAAACCCACGGTCGCTTTTCGGGGCGGGGCCCGTGATGTGATCGAAAGGAAAGGAATCCACGACGTGATCATCAGCATCTCCCACTGCCGCAGCCATGCCACCGCCCTGGCGATTGCCCTGGGAGCAGAAAATTCCGAGGCCGACTGAACCACCCTTCGGGTGACTGTCCGTTCCGGACCGCCGCTTCGTCCCCGCGGCAGGGTGACCGCTGAAGCCCGCCGTGCCCCGCCACCGGCAGCCTTTAAAAAACCCGCCACACCTTTGCGGCGGGCAAGGGATTTGGGGGAAGAGAAACCTGAGCGAAGTGGGGGAGGGACGGGCCGGGCCGGCAGAAAAGGGAGGGGGACGGCGAGACGACCTGGTCAGCCTTTCTTTTTGCCGGCCGATTTCGTCTTGGCCGCCGTTTTTTTGGTAGCCGATCTCTTCTTGGCGACCCCTTTCTTCATCGCCCCCTTCCCCGTGGCCTTCTTGCTGGCGGCCGTTTTCTTTCTGGCAGCCTTCTTTTTCTTCACCGCCGGTCCCTTCGCGGCGCGGTCCGCCAACAAGTCCAGCGCCTGCTGGAACGTGACCTGCTCGACGTCGGAACCCTTGGGCAGCGAGGCGTTGGTTTCGCCGTCGGTGACATAGGGCCCATAGCGGCCGTCCAGCAATTGAATTTTTTGCCCCGTGACGGGCGATTCGTCAAAGACCTTCAGCGGTTCCTTTTTGGCCCCAAACCCGCGGCGTGATTTTTTGGGTTGCGCCAACAGGTCCAGGGCCTGCTGCAGGGTGATCTCCAGCGGCGAGAGCTCGGCGGGCAGCGAACGCGTTTCGTCGCCGCTCTTGATGTAGGGGCCAAAGCGGCCATTCTGAGCGACCACGGGGGCGCCTGTTTTGGGGTCCACGCCCAAATCGCGGGGCAGGGACAGCAGCTTTAACGCCAGTTGCAAATCGACGTCTTCCGGTTGCATCCCCTTCAAAAGGCTGGCATTTTTCGGTTTTTCTTCGTCGTCCGGCGAACCACGTTGGACGTAAGGGCCAAAGCGGCCGACCTTGAGATAGACCGGCTTGTGCGTCTCCGGGCAAACCCCCAACGGCTGCTCGGCCTTCGCCGACTGCGCCAATAGCTCGACCGCCCGCTCAACCGTTAACTCGTCCGGCGGCAACTCTTCCGGCAGGGTCGCTCGACGCTCCCCCTGCTCAAGAAACGGTGCGTAACGCCCCACCCGCACGACGATCGGCGGGCCGTCCTCGGGTGTGCCGATGGGAATCGTGCCAATTTTTTTGGCGTCGATCTCTTCCAGTTTGTGATCGAGCTGTTTTTTCAAGCCTGGCTGTCCGTTGCCGAAGTAGAAGCGGTGCAGGTACTGGCTGGGATCCGCCTCGCCGCGACTGATCGAGTCCAGATCGTCCTCCAGCTGAGCGGTAAATTCGTAATCGATCAGCGTGGGCAGGTGCGTTTCCAAAAGGTTCACCACCGAAAAAGCAACCCAGGTGGGCACGAGGGCATTGGCGCGTTTGAAGGCATAGCCGCGGTTGAGGATGGTGTCGATAATGGCCGCGTAGGTGCTGGGCCGGCCAATCCCTTTTTCCTCCAACGCGGCGGTCAGCGACGCCTCGCTGTAACGGGCTCGCGGCGCCGTCGTGTGAGCCTTCGCTTCCAGCTTTTCGCAGCCCAGCAGCTCGTCCACAGCCACCGCCGGCAAGATTTTTTCCTTGTCGGCAAGCTCGGCGTGGGGGTCGTCCGAACCTTCCACATACGCCCGCAGGAATCCGGGAAAATCAATGACCTTGCCCCCCACCGCAAACGTGCAGCCCTCGCCCTGGATGGTAATGCTAATCCGCCGCCCCCGGGCATTGGCCATCTGGCTGGCAACCGTCCGTTTCCAGATTAGTTCGAACAGCCGGAATTCGTCCGGCTGCAACTCTTTTTGCATCACCGAGGGCAATTCGAAGGGGTGCCCCGCCGGCCGAATCGCTTCGTGGGCTTCCTGAGCGTTCTTGACCTTGGACTCGTAAACCCGTGGCTCGGCATGCAAGTAATCCTCCCCATATTCCGACGATACCAGCTCACGCGCCGCAGCCACGGCCACGTTGGCCAGATTGGTCGAATCGGTCCGCATGTAAGTGATGTGACCGTTTTCGTAGAGCCGCTGAGCAACGCTCATCGTGTGCCTGGCGGTAAAGCCCAATTTGCGGTTGGCCTCCTGCTGCAGCGTGCTGGTCGTAAAAGGGGCGTAAGGCTTTTGCGTGAAAGGTTTTTCTTCCAGCGAGCGGACATTAAACTTCCCGCCACGGATCCGCTCAAGCAACCCCTCCGCCTGCTGCTCGTTCAGCAACGCACGATCCGCAGTCAGTTTCCCCGTCTGGGGATCGAAGTCCTTGCCGGTGGGAATCCGCTGGCCGTCCACTGCGGTCAGCGACGCTTCAAAAGATTCCCCATGCTGAGTCACAAACGTGCCCAGCAGGTCCCAGTAGGTCGCCCGCACAAACGACATCCGTTCGCGCTCGCGCTGCACAATCAGCCGCACCGCCACACTTTGCACTCGTCCGGCGGACAGCTTGGTACGAACCTTCCGCCACAGCAGCGGCGAGACGCCGTAGCCGTAGAGGCGGTCTAAAATACGGCGGGTTTCTTGAGCGCGAACCAGCTGCTGGTTCAGGTGGCGGGGGTTGGCCAGCGCCTCCCGGATGGCCTCCTTGGTGATCTCGTGAAACACCAGCCGGTGACAAGGGACCTTGGGTTTCAACAGCTCGACCAGATGCCAGCTGATCGCCTCCCCTTCCCGATCCTCGTCCGTTGCCAGGAACAGCTGGCGAGCATCTTTGAGTTTCTTCCGCAAGGCCGTGACTTGTTTGGACTTGCCCGGCAAGACGACGTAGATGGGGTCAAAGTCCGCATGGACATTCACCCCCAAGTCCGCCCAGTCTTCATTCCGGTACTTTTCGGGCAAGTTCTTCTTCCCCTGGGGAAGATCGCGGACGTGCCCCACACTGGCCTCGACCGTGAAGTCTTTGCCCAGGTACCTGGAAATCGTCCGCGCCTTGGCCGGCGATTCCACGATCACCAGGGATTTGCCATTTTTCGCAGATTTTTTTGTCGCAGATTTTTTTTTCGCCATGTCTCGCCCAAGCGATCCCGGCCGCGGCCGCGGCGATCAGCCAGGCTGATCGCGGCCGGTGGCCAACGCCCCGCGCCAACGATTCCCCCCCCAGCCATGTACGCCCGCTGGCCGGACGCATACAATTCCCCCACCGGGAATTGGCGTTGCACTGGGGGTCTCTGCACGTAAAATCACGCCTTGATCCAATGTTGCCGGCTTCTACAATTCTGACCATCTTTAATGACTCTGTGTTTTGCTTGTCAAGCCAGTCTGGCATGTCGGGCCAGCCCGTCCTGTGTCAGGCCTGAAATTTTGCCCTTGGGGCGCCGAGCGAAAGTTGGGCCGCTTGGGGCTGCCTGCAAATAAAGTGTTGATCAACCTGTAGTCGAGGGTTTCCCCCATGGCAAGTCCTTTCGCCGTCTTTCGCAAGTATCAGGCCGCCATGCTGGCTGTGTTTGGTGTCCTGATCATTATCGTTTTTACCGTCGGCGAACCCCTGTCTCAGATGGTGGGGGGCGGAGTCGAACAGGACGCAGTGGCCGTGCGATGGCGCGGCGAAGAATTGACCGAAG